>NZ_JARHYI010000139.1 GCF_029258575.1 Brachyspira sp.
AAGTTTCTGTCATAGGTTTTTCTACTAATACATGTTTTCCTTTTTCTACTGCTTTTTTTGCTATTTCAAAATGATATATTGTAGGGCTTGCTATTATTACTGCATCTGAATTATCTATAGCTTCATCTATACTTGAAAATTTTTTTATATTATATTTTTGCGATATTTCGTTAAGATGTTTTTCATCGGTATCATATATTCCTGATAAAATTATACTATTTATTTGGCTTATAACATTCAAATGGAATTGTCCCATTCTTCCAACACCGATTAAACTTATATTTACTTTATCCATTAATAAATCCTTTTATATAAATAAAAATAAACTTTAAGAAATTATAATAGTAATTTAACAAAAATCAATAATATTTTTTTATTAAAATTTTATATACTATCAAATATTTTAAAAATATAGTAATATTATTAAACAAATAAAAAAACTATGTTATTGGAGATTATAATGAAATCTGATATAGAAATAGCTCAAGAATGTAAATTGTTAAGAATAGAAAAGATAGCTGAAAAATTAAATCTCATAGATGAAGACTATGAAGTTTATGGTAAATATAAAGCTAAAATTGAATTATCATTATTAAATAAATTAAAAGATAAAAAAGACGGAAAATTAATTTTGGTAACGGCAATTACTCCAACTCCAGCAGGTGAAGGAAAATCGACTGTTACAATAGGTCTTACTCAGGGATTAAATAGAATAGGGAAGAATGCAGTTGCCGCTTTAAGAGAACCTTCTCTAGGTCCTGTATTCGGTATAAAAGGTGGAGCTTGCGGAGGAGGATATTCTCAGATTGTACCTATGGAGGATATTAATTTACATTTTAATGGAGATTTTCATGCTATAACAAGTGCACATAATTTGATATCTGCATGTATAGATAATCATATTAAACATGGAAATGAATTCAATATAGATCTAAAAAAAATAGTATTTAAAAGAACTTTAGATATGAATGATAGGGCATTAAGAGATATAGTTATAGGGCTTGGAGGAAATGAGAATGGTACTGTAAGACAATCATCATTTCAAATAACAGTATCATCTGAAATTATGGCTATATTATGCTTATCCAATTCATTAATGGACTTAAAAGAGAAAATAGGTAATATTATATTTGCCTATGATATTAATGATAATCCATTGATGGTTAAAGATTTAAAAATAGAAGGTGCTGTATGTACATTACTTAAAGATGCCGTAAAACCTAATTTAGTTCAGACACTTGAAAATACCCCTGCTATAGTTCATGGAGGACCTTTTGCTAATATTGCACATGGATGTAATTCTATACTAGCCACTAAAATGGCTTTAAAACTTTCTGATTATACTATAACCGAAGCTGGATTTGCTGCTGATTTAGGAGCAGAGAAGTTTCTCGATATTAAATGCCGTATTGCCGATTTAAAGCCGAATTGTATAGTTTTAGTTGCTACTATAAGAGCATTAAAACATCATGGAGGAGCTTTGGATATTAATAAAGAAGATTTAGAAGCTTTGAATAGGGGCTTTGAAAACTTGGATAAACATATTGAGAATATGCATAAATATAATATTCCTGTAATAGTTGCTATAAATAAATTTTCTACAGATACTGATAAAGAAATTGAATGTATAATAAAACATTGTGAAGATATGGGTGTTGATATTTCATTATGTGAGGTTTGGGCTAAAGGCGGAGAAGGAGCAATAGATTTATCTCATAAAGTTGTAAAACATGCTGTAGATTCCAATTATAAACCTCTTTATGATTTAGAAAAAACTATAAAAGAAAAAATAGAAATCATATGTAAGGAAATATATGGGGCAGGGGAAGTTAAATTTTCTAATAAAGCTATAAAAATGATTAAAAAAATAGAGGATATGTCTTTTGCTAATCTTCCAATATGTATGTCAAAAACTCAAAAATCTATATCGGATAATCCTTCATTATTAAATGCACCAAAAGGATATACATTAAATGTTGATGATATAAAACTTTCTTCTGGTGCGGGTTTTATAGTTGTTATGGCTGGAGGAATAATAGATATGCCGGGACTTCCTAAAATACCAGCAGCATGCAGTATAGATATAGATGAAAATGGAAAGATAAAAGGATTATTTTAATATTTTTAATATATAAAATATTAAAAATAGCTATGATTTTTAGTCATAGCTATTTTTTTTTGGTATTGCATTATTTATGCATTTTTATATTTATTTTTTATTATTCAGTTGTTATTAGGGGTAGCAGTAGTATTATCTGTAGCTGTTCCATTATTATTTTCAGTTACTGTATTGTCTTCAGTAGCGGAGGCAGTATTATCAGCTGTATTGTCCTCTGTTACAGTAGTTTCATCAGTAGTTGTTTTCTCTTCAACTGTAGGTTCAGGCGGCGGCGGAGGTAATTTAAGATTATCAATATCCTCAACTCTTATATTTATATCCATTCTCCTTATTACTGTTTTAGCTGTTTCTGCTTCAACAGACTCTCCCAAAGAATCTACTAATGTTATTTCTGGATCCTCACTTCTATATTGCTTCATTTCAAGTACATAACCTTCGGAATCTTTTGCTATAGTAGTTTTATTTCTGCCATCATTTTCTATAGTTATAGTAACTCCATTTGCTCTAACTTCATTAACACTGCTTCTTCCATCTATATAAGTTTTTGTTGTAGAAGTACTTCCATCTGCTTCTGTTGTTGTAGTTTCTGTATTACCAGCAGTATCTCTTATAACAATTATACTGGAACCATTAGGTTTTGTAGTAGTTGTTATACTGCTTGAATCGGCTGCTACAACTTCTGTTACAGTACTTGAATCTCTGTTAAGAGTTGTAGTTTCTCTTGAACCGTCCTGTCTTATTACTCTTTTTATAGTAGTTCCATCAGGCATTTTTATTTCACTTATAGTATCTTCAGCAACAGTATCTGTTATTATAGTGCCATCAACTTTTTTAGTTACAACTGTAAAAGAGCCATCCTCATTATATGTTTTTGTTATGATACTTCCATCATCAGATTTTACATTGTATGAGAATGTTCCCATACCTGTACCTGATGAGTTTCTCTCCTCAACTCTTCCATCTGGATAAACTATTTTCAAATTACTTATTCCATTTGTATCAACGGTTGTAGTTCCTATACTTCCGTCTATATAATTAGCAACTACAACATAACTTCCCTCAGGGTTTTCTGTTTTTACTATAACGGCACCATCAACTCTCTTTGTTTCTGTTTTAATATTTCCAGAATTATCCTCTGTTCTTTTTACCTCTGTTCCATCTAAACTTCTGCTATAGAAAAATACTAGGTTATCATCTTTATAATTTGTTGTTATAGACCCGTCAGATCTTTCAACTACAAATGCTTTGTTGCTATCTAAATTTTTTCTATTTATGAATGAACCATCAGGATATAGAGTATATTCAAAACTGTCTCCTGATAATGTTTTTGTATTGATAGATTTAGAATTATCTATCATATAAGTTTCTACTCTTTTATCGCCATTTTCAAATAATGTTTCTATTTCTCTTTTACCATAAGGATATATTGTATCTGAAACTTCATAATTATTTGAATATATTTTTGTCTTTTCTATTTTACCATTTTCATATGTTATTCTTACACCATTAGGATATATAGTTTCCCTCTCATAATCAAAATTAGGGAATATATTTTCTGTTGTAATACTTCCGTCATTATTTGTATTTACTCTATAATTATTTGTGAAAGGAATAAATTTAACAGATGTATCATTACTTCTTATTAATGATATAACTCTCTCTAAAGATTCCTTTTGATAATAATCATTTCCAACATTTGTTAAAAATATTTCATATGATATTGCAGCATTAGTTATTTCACCAATTGCTAGGTATGTATGCCCCATATTAAGATATGCACTATAATATAAAGCCCAAGTATTATATGTATCTACAGAAGCTATATTTGTTTTTATTTCAACCATATTTCCATTTGTATCTATAACATTAGTCATTATAACTATATTAGTTACTGTGAATGGATTTTCTTCTGTTATCACATAAGTAGAACCTGTTGTTGTAGAGTTTGTAGTTAAAGAAACACTATTAGAATCTCCTGTCATAGTATCATTTGTATCTATTGTTGGTGGAAGAGATGTTTCTGATACTGCAGGATCAACAACTTCTAAATTAAAATTATTATTAGCTTCAAATATTACAGTTGTATTTGTAAATTCATATTCATTAGTATATGTATTTGTTATCACGATATTAGTAAATAGTGGAAGTTTTGTAAATGTATTATCGAATGCATTTTTTATATTTTCATTTGACTGATTCAAACTATTTATTGCATCAGATATATAATTGGTATCTGTTGATATTGTATTTGTATTATTTAATGCATTATTAGTTGATATTGTATTAGTTGTACTTCCTATTGATATATTAGTTACAATTTCATCTGTTGTTGTACTATTAATTTCAAATGTGAATATTGTATTTGTAACCACATTTTGCGAAACTGTATAATTAGTTAATATTTCATTATTTAATTTACTTGTAAATGGAGAATGTAAACGCTGTATAGCTCTATTATACCACAACAAAGCATCTTCATAATTTTTTAACTGATAATAAGAGTTTGCTATATTATTGCAGTATGAGTATGAATCATTTATATCGAATGCTAATTTATAATAATCTATTGCATTTTCATATTGTTTATCTTGGAAATAACATGCTCCTATATAATAATAAAGCATATCATTTGTAGATAAAGGTCTTCTCTTTAAATATAATAGAAATGCTTCTCTAGCAAAATTATATTTTTTTTGGAAGAAAAGCTTTTCCGCATTATAAAATTCTCTGTCTATATTTCTTTCGTCATTAGGAGCTGTATTCTGTGCTAATAATAATGATGATAATAATATAAAAATAGATATTATAAATATTGGAATAATCTTTTTCATAATAATAAAATCCTCTTAAATTAATTTCATAAGGATAATATTTAAAACTATCAATTTTTTATATAGTCAAAATAATGATTAAATAGCGAGTAAAGTATATATTCGCTGTATCCCCTTACTTTTTTATTTTTATCTAATACATCATTTAAAAATTCAAATGTTTTTTCATTAGGATTTTCTATATAATAGAGTCTTTCTTTGGATAAAGAAACACTATCATTTTTTATCATTTTGATAAGGGATAACTCTTTCAATCTATCTTTTTTATCCTCTCTGCTTGCTTGGTATGAGAATAAACGCTTTACCAAATTTTCAAATACTATTTTATTATACATAACAGCTCTTCTAACATCAGTATCTACACTTCCGTCATAATTATTGATTTCACTGTCAAATATTGCAATAGATATAGCGGATCTAATATCAGCGAATACCGCTTTTTCTTCTTTTAATTTAAATTTTTTATTAGACATAATAATAAAAATATTTCACCTTTATTTAGATATAATACATATATTATATCGACAAAGTTAAAAAATTAATTAGATGAAAAAAATATATAATTAGATAATGGTTCTTTATAAGAAACCCCTTCCATATTTTAATATGAAAGGGGCTTTATATACTATTTTATTGAATTATTTGTTTTTAATTGGATCATTAGGGTTAGAAGCAGTTTCTTTAGATAATCCGCGAGCCCATTGACCAGTAATAAACAATTCTATAACAGCTAATATTATCATAACAGCAGCTATAGCAGCCAATACATAACCATCAAAAGTAGCTTTAGCAATGTTTGTGTAAACAACCAAACCTAATGCAGAAAGTGTAACAGCGAACATAAAGATTAAAGGAACAATGTTTTCCCAAGAAGTTCTTCCCTGACGATTTTTTATCCAAGCAGCAACAGCTAATAATGATAATCCAGCTAATAATTGGTTAGCACTTCCGAATATAGGCCAAATTCTAGCATAACCATAAAGAGTCATACCCAATGATACAGCAACTGTAATACCAGTAGCTACATAAGGATTTGTAAGTATAGTTTTATGAACTCTTCCGTCAGCAGCAGTATATTCACCTAATTCCTGTATCAAGTATCTACCTATACGAGTAGCACTGTCCAAAGAAGTTAAAGCGAAAGAAGCAAATGCCAAAGTAACGAAAGTTTTACCCATACTCAATGGTACTCCAAAAGAAGTCATGAATGTAGCAACACCAGTAGCAAATCTAGCAGCAGGTGTACCTTCACCATTTCCAGCAACAGCAGAAACACTCATTAAAGCAACTATAGCAACTATACCTTCTATAAGCATAGCACCATAACCTACTAGTTTAGCATCTTTTTCACTATTAAGCTGTTTAGCACTTGTACCAGAGCTAACAAGAGCATGGAAACCAGATATAGCACCACAAGCAACTGTAATGAAAAGTATAGGGAATAAGTAGTTACCATTACTAGGCATAAAGCTAGTGAAAGCAGGAGTTTGTACAGCAGGTCTCATTATAACCAAACCAACAACACCACCTATTACCATAGCGTAAAGTAAGAATGAAGATAAGTAATCTCTAGGCTGTAACAATATCCATACAGGCATTAAAGAAGCCAATATTATGTAAACTACTAATATAGCTTGCCAATGTATTTTCTGTAAAGTTAAAAATGGGAACTTATCAGATATGAAAATAATTGCTGCTAATAAGGCAACACCTATGATTGTAGAAACAGCAACGCTTGCACCTCTTCTATATACTAAAAAACCAAATAGTAAAGCCAAAACTATGAATAACATACTAGCAGTACCAGCAGCTGCAGATTCTCTATAATTATCAACATTCACAGCAAAAGTACTAGCAGTAATATCCAAGAAAGCGGCTACTACTAAACAAATAGTAATAAATGCATAGAGAGTGAACATTATTTTACCTTTTTGGCTTACATTGTGTCTTATAACTTCTCCAATAGATTTTCCCTCATGTCTTAAAGAAGCAATTAATGAACCATAATCATGCACTCCTCCAAAAAATACACATCCGATTATGATCCATAAATATACAGGAAGCCATCCGAACATAGTAGCAATAATAGGACCAGTAATAGGACCAGCACCAGCTATTGAAGAGAAATGGTGACCTAATAATACTTTTGCATCAGTTGGTACATAATCTTTACCGTCATTAAGAGTATGAGCAGGGGTTTTTTTACCAGGGTCTACACCCCATTTCTTTGCTAAATATGAGCCATAAGTTATATAGGCTACGAAAAATATGACCATACCTAACAATAGTAGAATGAAAGCATTCATTTTTATATCCTTGTAATAGTTTTTATGACTTCCTAAAAATCCGAAAGAAGAAGTTTTAATTCTTTCTTACGCATCTTAGGTAAGTATACATTTTTATCGGTCATAGATACTATAGCATATTGGGTTTCTGACCAGCCATGAAATAATAATTTGTAATTAACTTTATAAAAAAACTTTTTTACCATTTTTTCCCATTCTTTATCTAAAGGGCTTTCAGTTACTATTATTCCTGTAATTACACTTCTTTTATGAAATTTATTAGGATTTGATATTATTGGGGTAAGCCTAACAAGCATTTCCTGAAAGTTATTTATATCTTCTTTCTTTAAATCTTTAATAAATTTTAAAAGCACATGCTCAAATACAGAATAACCTTCGTAAACAGTAGATTTGGTTATAAATGACTTGAAGAAATCATTTCTATGGAAAGCATAAAAATCAAAATATTCTTCTTCCTTAGTGATTTCATATTCCAAATCAAAATGTCTCATCAATTTTTCTGATAAGCTAAATATGTATTTTTTTACATTTTCATTATCGATGTGAAGTTTTGCCATATTACCTCTCCATGATATATATTATATAAAGTTTTTTTTCATTGTCAAGTTGTTATATATGTTAAATATTAATAATTATTATTTGATATATTGTTTTTTATAAAATTTTAGTTTTTTTTTGAGAAAATTATGAAATTTATATAATTATTTAAATTGTAAATTGATAGATAATATATTGAAATGTTATAAAAAATGATTTTGTATAATATATTAATTTATAGTTGTTTTATATATATTATACATGATATATATTGTACAAAATATTTTTCATTTTATTCATAGCTAAAGATCTATGGCTTATAGAGTTTTTTTCTTCAAGGCTCATTTCAGCATATGTTATATCATACCCATCAGGCTGAAATATAGGATCATATCCGAAACCTTCAAATCCTCTAGGATTTTTTATGATTTTACCATTTACTATACCTTCTAATGCTATATAATAATTATCATTTAGTACACATACAGCAGAAGTTATGAAATAGGCTGTTCTATCCTCTTTATCTTTCAATTCATCTAAAAGCATTTGCATCTTTTCTTTGTATCCTAAATTTTCCCCACCATATCTAGCAGAATATACTCCTGGTCTCCCATTAAGAGCATTAACACAAAGACCAGAATCATCAGCTAAAGAAGGTAATTTAGTATAATTATATACTGCTTTTGCTTTGATTAGTGAATTTTCTATAAATGTATTTCCGTCTTCTATAATTTCACCTATATCTGAAGGTATTGGTAATATTTCATTTATACCGCTGTCTTTAAATATATTTTCTATTTCTTTTATTTTATGTTTATTGGCACTTGCTATTACTAATTTTTCAAGCATTTTGAATATCCTCATTAATTATTATGTTTATAGTATTATTTGATTATATTATATTGAAAAATAAATAAAAATCTTTACTATTGGCTATATAGTATTCCATAACATTTCCAATTATTATATAACCATTTTTTGGAGCATAATTTTCAATTACAGATTTGAATATAGTTTCATAATTTTCTATATTACATTTTACCTTTATAAATTTTCCACCTTTTATATTCCATTTAGTCCAGCCTTCTGGTGCTATAGAATTTTCTTTTACTTCAACTCCAGCCATATACTTTCCAATCTCTTCCCAAGGAGAAAAAGTTTCATTTATATCATTCATTATTCCCCATATACCAGCTAAATTATTATTTTCATCTACTTTAACAAAATTAATTATTTCTTTAATGTTTTTGTTAAAGTCCTTCCATAAAGGTAATACCCATTCAGAATGTTTTTTGCTTTCTCCTTCAGCTACCTTTCCCATAACTTCAAAATTTTCTTTTTCTATTATCTCTATATCCATAGAATTAATCTCCCCATGATATTGAATATTTTTTATGACTATATTAAAAAAATAATTTGAACATAAATAAATATTATACTATAAAATTTATTATTAAAGAAAGTATAGATACCTTTTTATATTCTATTTTTATGTTTGTCTTTGGAACGAAAAAATTATACAATTCTATTATTTTATCTCTGCTCATTATAGCGTGATTTGCTATAGTTCTTACAAATAAATACAAATCTTTAATGATTTTATTCATAATAAATATTAACTAATTTTTAATTTTTGCACAAAATAATCAATTTAAATAAATACCTAATTCTTTATAGTACTTCATAGAATGGTATTTATATACCTTTATATCTAACTCTTCAGCTTTAGAATTCATTATAAGCAAATCTCCTTTACTATTAAAAATAGTTTTCATCAAATTGTAAACCATATCTTTAATATACTATTGTTAACAGACAAAGAAACTTTTACTGCTATAGCTTTTGTATTATTAGTAACTCCGTTATATGTTTTTGCTGGTATTGTAACTTCAGTATAATATTTATATTGTATAGTTAATTTATCTATTTGTATTTTATACAAAGGTATCAAAACTGTTTCTTTATTCAAAGCTAAATTTTGTAAAGTATAATTATGAATTCCAGCTACTATAAAACTTGTATCTAAAGTTCCATTTTGTAATTCTTAGCTTTATAATTTGAATGATAAATTTTCTTTTTTTATATCATCAAATGTAAGTCCATAAGAGTTTAATATTTGTTTAGAATTGAATTCTTCTCCTCTGCCTGCATCTCCTACAGAAACTCTTTTTCCTTTCATCTCTGCTATTGATTTTATACCGCTTTCTTTAGCTGTTGCTATTTGAACTATTTCTGTATATTAAAGTAAGCATTGCAGAAAAATTACTTAATACTTCTCCTGAAAATATATCCACACCATTATGAGCATAATACATAACATCATTTTGTACAAATGTCATATCAGCATCGTTTTGATTAATAAGTTTTAATTTTTCATCAGAAGCTACTGTAGACTCTACTATAACATCAATTCCTTCAATATTACTATCCCATACTCGCAATACCTTCTCCGAATGAATAATAAGTTCCGCTAGTTCCTCCTGTAACAAAACATAGTTATTTGAAGTATTATTACTTTTGCATCCTAAAATTAATATTAAAAATGATATCATGATTATCATTACTTTTTTCATGATATACACATTTGGATTATGTAAAATAATATGTTTATAATACATTGTTAGAATTAAAAGTCAATATTAATATTCAAACAAATCAATTTATAATTTTAAAAAATGTATTAATTTTCTAAAATTATATTGACATTATATTTTACTTTGCTATAATTTACTTATTGATAATAAATTCTAATAAGAAAAATAATTAGGAGGGTTTATATGCCTAGTTTTGCAAATCCATTTAATGCTAATGTGAATAGAAAGGTAACAAAAGAAGAATTAATACAAGCTATAAGACTTGACATTGCTGGGGAACTTGAGGCTATATATTTATATGATGCTCATGTTATGGCTACTGATGATCCTGTAGCTAAAGCTGTATTGTCCGATATAAGAGATGAGGAAAAAGCACATGTAGGGGAGCTTATGGCTTTACTTAGACATTTAGATCATAAAGAAGTTGAACATTTTGAATCTGGAGAATTAGAAGTCAAAGAGATGATGGAAGAACTTGGAATAAAAGAACCTAATTTATCTGGTCTTACAGTTGGAAGTTTGAAGAAAGACTAATAAGTTTAAAAAATATTTTAAGGAGGAATACATGGATTATTTAGCTAGAGAAAGTTCACCTTTTGAAGAAAACTTTTGGAATGATATAGATAGAGTTGTTATAGAAACAGCAAGTAGAACTTTAATAGGAAGAAGATTTTTATCTATTTATGGTCCTTTAGGTGCTAATGCTATAAGCGTTCAATATGATAAAAGCGATAGAGAAGAAGTTTTTGAGAACGGATTTGTAAAAACTTCAGGAAGAAAATCTGTTGAACTTCCTCAATTATATGAAGATTTTACATTATTATGGAGAGATTTAGAGAATAATATATCTAATAAATTGCCTTTGGATCTATCCATTGTATCACAGGCTGCTCAGACACTTGCAAATAAAGAGGATAATTTAATATTCAATGGAAGCGAGTTTTTAGAGTTAAAAGGTATACTTAATGCTGAAGGTGTACAGAAATTAAAAATCTCTGATTGGGGACAGGGTGAAAATCCCTATACTGATATAGTAAAAGCTATAAATATGATTAGAGAAAAAGGTATCGTAGGAAGATTTGTTTTATGTTTAAGCCAGTCATTATATTTTGATTTGCAGAGAATACAGCAAGGTACTGGAATGACAGAGGCTCAAAGAATATCAAATATGATTACAAATCTTTATAATATTCCTGTTATAAAAGGAAAGAAAGCTGCTTTACTTTGTGCTGAACCTCAATATATGGATTTAGCTGTAGGAATAGATATGTCTACTGCATATTTAGAGCAGAAAGATTTGAATCATAGCTTTAGAATAATGGAAACTATTATACCTAGAATAAAAAATTCGCAAGCAATAGTTGTTTTAGAATGATTTGCTTTTCATAATAAACTCTTAAGATAACATATTTTACCTGCAATTATTAATATGTAATTGTAGGTTTTTTTTATTTATATTTTATGATTCTTTCTATTATTATCCCTATTAATATAGTAGAGATTCCTAATATAGTAAAGAATATCCAAGCGTTCATCTCTAAATAGAAATATTGAAAGTATCTTATATATATATTTAAAATTATAAAAAATATTGAGTATTTAACTATTAATGAGTTTTTTAATTTACATCCTATTATAAGAGTTATAATATCTGATAATAAAAATAAAATACTGTGTATTAATAATTCTTCAGATTCATCTTCAAATATTATAGGTATGCTGTAATGTCCAAATATTGACATTATAGCGAGTATTATGTTTATATACAATATTCCTATTATGCAGTATATAGTTGAAAATTTAAAATATTTCTCTCCTAGCTTTTTATTGATATTAGTTATTCCAATCAAAAATATAAATATTCCTGTTATTATAAATCTTATATAATTATTAATTGTTAAATCGATTCCAGATATATCAAAACCTTCAAAACCATACCAAGTAATTAATCCTATGATAGCTATTGATAATACTGCATAATTTCTTTTTATATATGCTATTATAAAAAATAGTATTATACTTATAAGAGATAAAAGAATAAAATTATCTTTATTATGAGTTATTATATAAGAAATAGTAAATATATCGGCTGATAAAAATATGGAAGATAATGCTATTATAGCATAGGAGGTTTTGGGTAAATATATTTCTTTTCTTTTTAAAATTTCATCTATTATAAATCCAGATAAAAAAAGTGCTGTAAATAAAAATGCTATGAAATAAAGAGAGAAAATATAAAAACTTATAAAAAATATGAATCCAATAGCCACCATTATAATACCAACTATCATTATTGATTTTATGATAGGCTGCCAGTCTATATAATCATTTTTATATTTTTTTGATAATATCTCTAATTGTTTATCGCTGATTATATTCTCTTTATTCCACTTTTTTAATTCTTTTAATATAAATTTATTTTTGCTTCCCATAATTTTTAAATATTTCTGTTTTTATAAATTTCATATTATCCAAAGTATATTTAGTATAATCATTGTCATCATACTTCATATTTCTTAAAGCTTTAATATATTTAATAAAATTTATAAAAGCATTCATTAAGTCAGGAGGAATAATACTTTCAATATCATCTTTTATATTATCATTAAAATTTTCATTGTTTTCAGACATTATTAAATTGGAGAAATCTTCTTTATATTTAAAAAAACTATCCAAATCATTATTTTCTAAATATGAAATAAGTTCATTTAATTTATCAGCTATTAATTGTAAATCTTTATTATTCATATATTAATTAAATATTATAATAAAATAATTGCAATAGTAAAAATCATTAAAAATAATACTATTTATTTTCAGGTTTTAAAGATGCTTTTAAATTAGAGAAAAACTCTTCCTCATTCATAGCCATTTCTTCAGGAAGATTTTCACTCATCTCCTCCAAAAATACAGAAGGAGTGCATTCTACCTTTCTTCCCATTTTGGTTCTGCTTCTGCAGTAGGTGAGAGTTAAATGTTTTTTAGCTCTAGTCATAGCAACATAGCAAAGTCTTCTCTCTTCCTCCAAGCCATTTTCATCTAAACTTTTTTGATGAGGCATAATACCATCTTCCATACCGCATATATAAACATAAGGAAATTCTAAACCTTTAGCCGCATGTATACTCATAAGCATAATACCTTTCTTTTTATCCTCATCATCATTCTGTTCCTCTATGCTCATAAGTAATATTCTATCAAGATAATTTTTTAAAGTGGCATTCTTATTTGTTTTTTCATATTCAAGTATTCCATTCATAAGAGATTCAACATTCTCCATTTTTTTAGCACCTTGTTCTTTTGTGTCGCTGGAATTAAGTACCTCATTATGATAGGCTATAGCATCTAAAAATTTATTTATATTATCATATAGTTTTGGACGCTGCAAATCATTTTTATCAACTGTAAATAGATCATGATAATGCTCTATCACTTCAAGAAAATCTTTTATTCCAGCCTTTGCTTTAGGAGAAATAGAATCCATATTCTCATAATTAAGTAATGTTTGATATAATGATACTCCATTTTTGATACTTGTTTCATTAAGGTTATTGATTGCTACAGCTCCTATTCCTCTTTTTGGTATATTTATAACTCTGAGTAATGAAACTTCATCTTCAGGATTAACAAATAAATTAAGATAAGCAAGTATATCTTTAATTTCCTTTCTTTCATAAAATTGAAAAGCACCTACAACAGTATAATGAAGTCCTCTAAGCCTGAAAGCCTCTTCAAAAAGTCTTGACTGGGCATTCATTCTAAAAAGTACAGCAAAATCTTCATAATTTAATTTTTTGCTTATAGAATAATTTATTATAGAATCAGCTACAAACTGAGCCTCTTCTCTTTCATCTTCGCATGGCATTATTGTAGGCGGTATTCCTTCTTCTCCTTCAGCTACTACTTGTTTATTTTTTCTTTGAGTATTATTACTTATAACAGAATGTGCTGCTTCAAGTATGGCTTTTGTACTTCTGTAATTTTTTGTAAGAGTTACTATTTTAGCATCTGGATACTCATTTTCAAAAGATAATATATTAGATACATCAGCACCTCTGAATGCATATATACTTTGATCATCATCTCCTACAACGGCAATATTTTTGTATTTAGCAGCTAAAAGGCTAGTAAGTTTATATTGAGCGAAATTAGTATCCTGATATTCATCTATCATTATATATCTGAATCTATCTTGATATTTTTCAAGAACTTCAGGAAACTCTATATATAAATCAATGGTAAGATTAATAAGATCATTGAAATCAACGGCATTATATCCTTTTAAATAGCTTTGATAAACTTCATAAACTCTTTTAGTAATTTTCTCCAAATCATTATGAGGTTCTATTTCATGAGGCTTCATTAAATTATTTTTATATCTATCTATATACCAAGCAAATAAATTTTCATCATAATTAAGAGTATTGATTTTGATTTCTCTTAAAATACTTCTTATCAGTGTTTTGCTGTCAGATGAAGAATATATAATAAAATTATTTTTGTATCCTAATTTATCTATATCACCTTTTAACACCCTTACACAAAATGAATGAAAAGTGCTTACCACCAATTGTTTTGGTTTCTCTTTCAAAAGTTTTGTTATACGCTCACGCATTTCAGCTGCTGCCTTATTTGTAAAAGTAACAGCTAATATTTGACTTGGAAGAACACCATGTTTTATTAAGTATGCAATTCTCTCTGTAATTACTCTAGTTTTGCCAGAGCCAGCTCCTGCCAATGCAAGTAATGGTCCGTTTATATGCTCTACTGCCTGTCTTTGTTCATCGTTTAACATTAATGCCATATATTAATCACCTCTTATTTGAAGAGTTATTATATATTATATTCAAATAATGTAAAATTTTTTTAATGCATATATTAATCTATAATAGCTTTTATTAGAAAAATAATGATACTTCTACTCCAAGTTTATTTTCCATTTTTTTATAAGAATATAATTGCCTAGAACGTAAATATTCGTATTTTACTCCTATTGTAAATCTGTAAATTTCAAAACCTATACCTATTGCTATAGATGGAAACCATTTATCATAAGTATCCGTTATATTATATCCTTTATTATTATTTATTCTTTCTACTGAATTTATTCTATCATAACTAGCACCTAAATAAATTCCGCTTATAAAACTGATTTCACCCCATAATGGATATCTGAAATCTGTCCCATAATATACGCTGAATAAATTGATGAAATTAGATTCTTTAAAACCTGTCATAGCAAATGAGAATCCACCATATAATGTAAAATATCCATATTTATAATGAATAGAAAAATGCATAAGTTCTATACTTGAATCTCTGAATTCTTCTTTCTCTTTGTTATAAAGGTTATCATCTCCTAATATATCGCCTCCTATATGAGTGCATATATGTCTTACTGGAGTGAATCTGAATCTTAAAACATCATTGTAAATATAATCAAAATATAATTCTACTTGCATATATGTTCCATAGAATATACTTTCACCATACAGAATGCTATAATCAGGTTTATAAACAGAAAGAAAAAATTGAGTTAAAAATCCAACTCCTACTCTAAATCTATGCTTTCCTTTATAGGTGAATGCTATAGGATTTATTTCCGAACCTAAAGTAGGCTGATGAAAGAAAATCATTTTATCAAATCTATAATTATTGTTATGATTATACATAGATTCTATATTGAATATATCTCCTACCCAATATTTACTATTGTATACTTCAGGATCAAGCCAGCCATATAAATATTTATCAGTATCATAAAATCTTAAAGGATTAAAATTCCATTTCGATTTTACTTCATTTATATGCATATCCATTTTATTATAAGAATTTGTTTGAGCATAAATTTTTACATATAAAGATAATAACAATAATAATGCTATTATAGATGATAACTTAAATTTCATATATTAAAACTTAACAGAACTTAATGAGTTTGCTATCCTTACCATAGAATCTTCTAAATATGAAACAGGAAAAGTATAATTTAAAATGAAGTAATTATCATTTACCGATTCAAATATAGTAAAAAATATGTATGTTGTATTATTCATATTAATTTTAAACTGTATATTTTTTTTACCATTGATAATATAATATTCTTCTGTGAAATTATTTCCGTCTTTCATAGACTTTACAAAATTGATAAAATTATCTAATGAAGTTTCATCTTTTTTCATATATGCAGCTAAGCATGTTATTTTTACTTTTTCATCTATAAATATACTGTCTGTATAGAAAAGATCTTTTCCATATCCTGTTTGAGATATTATATTTTCTTTTTCTTCATCTGATAATTTAATTGAATTTATTGGAGGAGAGAATTTTACACCTATATTTGTGATGGAATATGAATTAGTATATGTAACCCCTTCTTCAAATAATTCTAATTTTTTAAAAGTGATTTTTCTATTAGAAAATAAATCGCCGCTATTTTCATTTTCTGCTTCGCTGCTATTGTTATTACAGCTTATGATTGCAAAAATTATTATAGAAAGAGAAATTATATATTTATTCATATTGCACCATTACTTTATTTATAAATAATTAGGCTATCATTTGGAATAATAGCCTAAAAATATATGATTGATTTTACTTAGTTACTGTTACACTTCTGCTGGTAAAGCTAACAAGACCTGTTAAAAGATTTAAGAAGAAGTCTCCAGCATTTTGTCTAGTATATATTTCATAATTTTGAGCATTTCCTGCTAATTGATGAGTATCTACAAAACCAACTGGAATCAATCCCCATAAGGCATACCATTGCTTTCTTGAAACTGATACTCCTGTTTGAGGTCCATTTCCTACAACATGTCTATGCTGTGCTATACATGAAGTAGCAAACAAAGCAACTATAAATACTAAAACAATCATTTTTTTCATATTTGTCTCCTAAATTTTTTTTATAACAATTAAAGATTTTTTATTTCTTTAATAAGTTATCATAGTTATAATTCAAATGTTTTGGAAATAATATACATCATCAATAAAATAATGCATTTGAAGTATTTATTTTTTTTAAATACTTCAAAATTTATTGTAAAATTTTTTTTAAAAATCTGTATTTTGAAATTAATGCTATATTATTGATATAATGATTTTTTGATGATTTATTATAGAGTTTATTGAAATTGTATAGTTCTATATAGCCTATAGGAAGTTTTTTATAATTATCTTTGGTTATTATTTCATAAATTATATTTTCATCTTCTTTATTTAGATTGACAGTTTTATATTTTTTATTATTTTCAGAATTTAATTTCTTTAATTCTTCTGTTTTTTCTTTGAAATAACAAAAATCATCTTTTGAAATTCTATCTGTAAAATAAAGACAATTTAAAATATCATCATTGAAAAAATGACTGTAATATTTTATGAATCTTTCATATTCTATTTGATAATCTATTAATTTTTTATTTAATTCTATATATTCCTGTAAATATGCATCGTTTTTATAATCTTCATAAGAAAATATATTAAATAATTTAAAAAGATTTTTTTTGTAGCACGATTCTTTATTTTCTAATTTATATCCTAAATATGTATACTCTTTTTTTTCCTTATGACTATTTTTGAATGATTTATAAGTTTTTCTGCAGAGCTTTATCAGTTTATTATATTCATTTTCTATAATCTTTCCCTGTTTGAAATTATCAAATATAAAAAAAGGCATATAGTATAATTTATAATCATAGTATACAAGTTTATCATCATTATTTTGAATATTTTTATATAGGCATTTTATTTCAGCTTCTATTATATTAAAGTAATAATTATCCCTGCTGAATAAAATCCTGATGAGTAAAGCTGTTTCAAGTTCAAAATATTTTACTATGATGTCAAATAATTCTATTTCTTCTAATGTGTAAAAATATAAGTTTTTTCTTTTATTTGTATTATTTGTAGTTTCCTTACTTCGCAAAATATAGGCAGGAAATATTGTATCCATATACACTTTTTGTTTTATTTTATCTTTTATTCTTTTTATATATTCTTTGCTTTTTATTTTTTTATCATATAAAATATTATAATACTCTATAAAGGCATCTCTGCTTAAAAAATATGTATATTGTTTATTTTTTATATTATTTATTTCATTTTTATTTATATATTTTATTGTTTCCGAGCTATCATAATCAAATATATTATCATTTTTTATTATTACTTTTCTTATTTTATAATCTTTTTTAATATTCTTTTCTCTGCCTGACACGCTTTCTATTATATAAATATTTTTATTATTATTTATTATTTCATTTAAAGAAGAAATATATTTTTTTGAATCTATATAATTAAATTCTATACCTTTTTTATTTATATCAAATGCCATACTTTGTAATATCCGTTACTATTCTTTCTATTTTTTTATAATATTTATTTTCTTTTTCAATTTTATTTTTAGCTTTATTAAGATAGTATAATGCTTCATCTTTTAATTGATAATTCAAAAAAGATATATCATATAATTCATATAATGAAATGCCTTTCAAATAACAA
>NZ_JARHYI010000153.1 GCF_029258575.1 Brachyspira sp.
GCAGAACTTTCTAATGATGTATAAAAATTAGTTTCTGTATTTAATTTAATAGAAGGCTTTCCAACTTCCAAAATAGATGAAGGAAAATATTTGAATTCTCTTATTTTAACCACATCATTATTTTGGAAAGCTTCTAAATATGCAAAAGGCACTGTAAATAAATTGGCAACTGAACCCGTTATATATATTCTATCAACTCTTTGAGAATCCTTAATAATATCAGATGAAAGCATAGCACTTTGAATAGATTTCAATGAATTTCTTCTATCTTTTGCCTTAGATATATTTGTAAAATCATTTAAATATGTATTAAGTTTATCTCTATCCACTAAAATTGATTTCTTAACTTCATTATCGCCTACAACATAACTATAAGCAGCATATTTATTATTCTCATAAGAATAAAATATAAACATAGTATTAGTATTCTCATTTGAAAATATTTCATAAGCATTTTTTATATTAACATCAAAATCACTTTCAGGGACTCTTATCTTGTTTAGAAGTCCGTATATATAAGCAGAATTAGTTTTGTATAATGAATAGAATCTATCTGCAAATTCAGATATTGTTTCATTTTCAAATATATATCTATTACCATATATATAATTCATAGTAGTAAATATATCATTTTCATTAGTTGATTTAGTATCCAATATAGTATTTGCAACTGTTAATACTTCATTTGTATCTTTCATTCTATTTAATAAATTTGTTACTGTATCAATAGAAGTTTTGGCATATACCAAATCATAAATAACAGCAACTTCTAAAATTTTCTCTTTGTTATCGCCGTCAACACTGCTTGCAATATAATCTAAATATCTAACATTTTCTTTAGTATCATCTTTAGCTTTCAAAAATCTTGATAAAGTTCTAGGAGTAAAATATTCATCTATCAAATTATAATTATTATTTGTATATAAATATATGAAGTGTAATGCTCTATTAGCACCTTTCACAGCACCCTCTTCTCCCATTCTTCTATAAATAGGAAGCATTGATTTCATAAATCTATATGCATTAGAATAGCTTATATTACTATAAGAACTTGAAAAGAATTTATATCCTTCTTCCGAGAAATGATAAGCTGAATTTGTATCTTTTACTTTATATCTATCTTCAACTATTCTAGCATAGTTAATTATTCTTTCATTGTCGCTTTGCGAATATGCTATAATATTAGACATCATTGCTATACTAGGAGCATCACTCTTAGCATAAGAATTATAAATTTGCATTTTAAATTCATACGCTGCATTTGATAATGAAGTTACACTATAGTCTGGCTTTCCATATATGGTAAACAGATTATTATCATAACCCTTCATACTCTCTTCCAAGGATTTTTTTAATAATTTTCCGAAATAATTAGTGTAGAACATCGTTCTTGAATTTCTACCATCATTTCCAACTACCATAGCTATACTATTTAAATGTATTAATACCCTTATATTATTTGTAAATGTAGCTCTATCGCAGTAAACTATATAAAGATTTTTATTCATCACATTAGATATATCAGAAGGACCAGCTCCTGTTATATCAACAACCAATGGAACATAAGAATTTGTAGCTACATCTTTTAATTCTATAAATCTAAAATTAACTCTTTTTCTGTTATTTACTGATACATTATTAGTTGATACTTTATGAATAGAATTAGTTGTATATATATTAGTTACTAATTCTTCATCATTAGTTGATGATAGAGATTCATTTGTAGTATATTGAATATTTCTATACAAATTATCATTATTATATTCTATAGAAACATCATTGGCATAATTATAGCTGTAAACATTATTAGTGGCATTTGTATTGCTTGCCATAGTCATAGTATTATTTATTTCTTTTTGAGAATTTCTATTATTTTTATAGAATGATATCAATTTAGTATCTATATATGCTGTTTTAGGAGGAAGCATATATTCTGTAGAATCATATAATTCTCTTACAAAAATATTTCTATTACTTATAACAAGAGGTTTAATTCCTATATGTGTAACATAGCTTTTAGTTTTAGGAATGGAATTAGTTTGTATATAGAAAGTAGTTTTTCCATTTTCCCTCACAAATCTATAATTAAAATAAGTATCCCAAATAAGAGTTTCATCTTTACGCATAGATTTATCAATATCCTGAGGCTTAACATCACATACCACTATAGGCTCTATTGGAGTATTAGAAAATCTTTCTACAGCTTCTTTCTCATACTTAGCAATTTCTTTTAACATAGCAGATTCTGTTTTGCTGTCATAAGGAGTAGCAACTGAATTCAAATATCTATGATAAGCATAAATAGCTTTCTCATAAAGATCATAATATTCTTTAAGATAGTAATTATTTTCTCCTAAATTATAAAGCCTCTTATCTAAAAATCTCCTTCTCATATCAATAGCATCAAACATAGCAAGAATATTAAGGCTAGCATCTGGATAATTATCTTTTAAAAATTCTATAACTTTATATTTGGCCTGTCTTAATATAAAATTATTATCCTCAACAAATGTTATCATAAATACACTTTCTCTCATTCTTTTAAGTATTCTAAATACATATTGTACAGGATAATCTAAACTATCTGGATATCTATTTCTATACTTTGTACTAAAATCAATTAAAGTAGTTAATATGGCAATCTCTTCAACTGCAAATGCCGATGCCTGTGCTTTTGAAAATGCCGACATATATTCTCTTGCCGCTTCTTCTATATATCCAGCCAATTCATAAGCTTTAGCCAAATTATATCTTATAATAATTTCTGTTTTCAAATCCACTGGGAAATTAGAATTTGATGATAGAATATATTTATATCTGTCAATAGCATCTTTAAGCATAGTTAATCTTTGAACATTTACATCATGATCATTCATATCTGTAGGATCATTATATTGTTTTTTTATATAATTAACATTATTATCTGCTGTTAGCTTAAATGCCATTATATATTGAAAAGCTGCTATATGAGAATATAATAATAATCTATCTTTTGTACTTACTGCATTATTTGTAGACAATATTTGAAGAGTTTTAGTAGTATTAAACAGTTCTATAAAAAATTCTTTCTTTATAGAAGTTAAATCATTTTCAGATAAATATCTTAAATATAAAGATGATAAACTCAAATAATTCTTAGCATCATTTTGAGCATTTTGAAATTTTAAACTAGGATTATTAGCCAAAGTTTTTTCATCTATAGTTTTTTCATATTCTTTTATAGAAGTTCTAAAAGACATTATAGAATTATATTGATCTCCCTGCTTATAGTATAAATAACCTTCATTGTTATAATAGGTAGCAAGCATAAGAGGCTGTATTGATTTTTTAGGCTTATCCTTAACAACATAATTTCTATATGATGATAAAGCTTCTCTTGCCTCAGAATATCTTCCCATCTTCTCATATAATTCCTGATATATAGAATAAAGCATCTGCTGTTTATCAACATTAAGAGGCTCTCCAGGTATATACCCTCCAAAAGAAGCAAGTCCCAAATTCACTATATTAATATTTGCACCATATAAAGTTATACTTAAATAATTTGGTGTATAAACAGATGAATCCAAACTATCTATTTGAGATTTTACTCTATCGCAGTAAGATAAAGCATTATTATAATCTTCCAATTTCAAATAACAAGCAGCAATTAAAAGCTGATTAAGTTCATTTTTATTAACATCATTTTCTATAAGCTTATCTCTTTCCAATAATGATTCTATAGCTTTTTCATAATCTTCCTGCTCTATTGCAGCTATAGAGGTATATCCAACAATTTTATATATAGATTCTTTATCTCCTAATTTTTCAAATAAAGAACGAGAAATATCATATTCTCTATAAGCACCTTTTATATCATTATTCATCCATAAAGAATATCCATAGAAAAAATGATACCAAGCTCTACTCTTATCAGTTCCTACCCTATTGAGTAAACTTTCCGCCTCTTTATATTCATTGGCTGCATCAGAATATCTTCCATTTATCAAATAAGAATTGGCAAGCATTATAGAAACTATATTTGGTTTAGTTTTAACTTTACTTTTTGCCATTATCAATGAATCTATAATGTCAGAATCCAAATTCGCCTTTTGGAATGTTAACATATTATAGCCAAGATATACATCATTTGTTAAAGAGTTATTTTTATATGCAGGAACTAATTCCATTACACTTCTATATACTTTTTCATCTTGTATAACCTGCATTTTTAAAGCCTGAGCAAATGTTAACATCTCCGCTTTTTTTATATAATAATTCTCCTCTTCAGGATATAGGAATATTGCAAAATCAATATAAGATACAGCTTTTTTAACTATAGAATTGAAAGATTTATTCAAATACAAATAAAATCCATCTTCTCTTTTTTTATCACTTACAACATAACGTTCTTTACTATACTGCTTTGATATAGCTATACCATAATATCTATTAGCTAAATAATAATATGCATTGGCTAATTCAGCATGTGCTTCATGAGATGAATACCTAGTTGCTAAAATAGTTTTTTCCCTTTCTGCAATAGTTTTTTCTAAAGATTCTATTGTACTATATGCCCTAAGTCCACTTTCTATAACTCTTGCAGAAGAAGATGAATCTGTAGGATTATATTTTAAAGTTTCATTATAATTATCATAGGCAGCTGTATATTTACCTTCATTATAAGCTTTATCCGCTAAAGACTTATAATAATTAGCCAATATCTCTTTAGAATTTTTAGCCTCATATGTAGAATCGAAATTCTTACCTCCAGAACTTAAAGCATTTTTGAATAATGCATAAGCTCCATCATCTTTTTGAGCTAATAATACTTTTGCATTTGCATAATTTCCCAATGCAAACATTACATCATTTTTCGATTCAATATAAGGCTTAAACAAATTAGTAGCATCATCATAATTTCTTGAAAGTATAAGTCCCTCCAAATATATAAGCTTTGAAGCAACTGACAAAGGAGAATAAGGATGTGAATTCTCTATTATAATATCATAAGGAATTTTTGAACCCCTCATAAAGTCTTTAGCTATTTCTAATCTATCTGAGAATAATAAATCTCTTCTTCTATAAGGATTATTATAAATATCTTCATCTTCTGGGTATTTATATCCGCTATCTTCAACTGAATGAGCATATAATTTTGCAATTAAAATATATAAATCTTTGTTTATATTAAGATCGATAATATTATCAAGTATTTGCAAAGTATCTTTATTTTTATTATTAGCCTTATACTTTTCATTTGCCGATATGTATCCAGACCAAGCTATCAAATTGGTAATTTCTAAATTATTATTAGTTAAAAAATATTCATTAGTATAATAATTAATATCAAACCAATTATTATTAGTATTAAATCTCTCATCTATTTTAGAAGTTAAAAATCCTGCAAAAGTTTCTTGGTATTCGGATATTAAAACCTCTTTAGCACTATTATATTCTTTAAGATTATTATTAGAATAAGAAGATATCATCATATCGAAATATGCTTTAGCAACATTGTTCTCATCTTCTTTGAAAGGAAAATATTCAGCAAACCTTTCTATAACAGCAGACTTTCTATTATATGGAAGCTCTACAAAACTATTATACATACTTTGAGAATTATCATCTTTTATAAAATATTCTTTGGTAGATCCCATAGTTACTATACTAGTACCATCTTCACTTACAACATAAGCTCCAACCAAGGCAGAAGGATATGCAACATTAAAAGTGGTTAATTGTGTATCTTCATCTAATACATAATATTGATGTGTAGTTAGAGAATATGACATCAAACGTCTTTTATCATAGTATGTTAAATTTCCATCTCTGTCAGAATCTTTTTCTATCTCAAAATAAATGATAGTATCATCATTGTAAAATGTAGGATTAAATTTGAATGTTTCTGTATCTGTAAGTATATTTAAATTAGTTTCTGAATTTGCCTTTAAATCTAATATAGATAATTGAGAATATTTTTCTCCTATTTTAGAAGTTATAAATGCTATTTTTGTATCATCAAAAGAAAATGCGGGAGAACTAGCTTCTATATCAGACATCTTTTTCACTTCTTTACCATTAGGCTTAACAGTAAATAGTTTTTTTATTCCAGCATCCCTATCAGAAACGAAGGCTATAATATTACCCTTATGAGAAATAACAGGGTCTATATCATAGCCTTTATAATCAGTAATTCTTATTATATTCTGTTCTAAATTTTCTAAATTATTTTTTGAAGTTCTTATACCAAAATTAACAAGTTTATATAAATAAATATCACCAAAAGCATCATCCCTAGTAGAAGAAAAAACAATATATTTTGATTTTTCATCAACAGATACTGAATCATCTATACCAGGACTTCTAGTTAATCTATAAGATTCTAATGTATAGGAATCTATTGCAAAAATATCAGTATTTCCAGCATTTTCTCTTGTATAATATACCCAAGTACCCTCACTATCAATTACTGAATCCAAAGCAGGATTAACTTCCCCAGATGTTAAAGAATATCTCTCATACTCTCTTAAAAAAGGTCTGCTATTAAATGCTCTGTCAGAACTTTTTTGACTGGAAGCACAAGCAAATAATACAAAAGAAAACAATAATAATATTTTTAATTTTATATAACACTTAAATTTCATAGTATATTTCTACTTTCTTTATATTATAAATTAATACAATAAAACATTTACTTTACTTCATAAAATTAAGCAGTAAAATACATATATTAAAGTATTATACAAAAAATACAAAATAAAATCAATCTAAAATATTACTCAAAAGATGCAATTGCTTCATCTATATTCTCATATACTTCAAATAAATCTTCTAATTCAACTGTTTTTAATATTTTCTTGATTATATCTGGAACACAAGCTAATACCAATCTTCCATTTTTTTCTTTAATTTTTCTCATTATAGAAATAAATACTCTTATACCGCTTGAACTTAAATATTCAATACCTGATAATTCTAATATTAAATAAATAGAACCTGCTTCTACTAATTTCTCTAATTCAGATTCTATAGATACAGATAAATTAACATCCAATTTACCAACTAAATTAACAACTTTAACTTTTCCTTTATCCTCTATATTCAAACTCATACTTTTTCTCCTTAATAATTATTTTAATTTTTTCAATATATTACATATATAACAATATATTACGCAAATTTGTAATATATATTTTGTGAAAAATTAATATTTATGATAAATAACCTATAATCGCTTTTTTCTCCCAATTTATATCAGAGGCTTGAGGAGATGGGAATGTATTCCATTTTACATTTTTTTTAGCAACCCAATTCTCTTTTGTTTCAAAAACACCGTTAAGTTTCATCCATTCATTAAGTTTAGTATAATAAGAAGGCTTATATGCATAAGTATAATACAACTTATCATTTTCAATAATATATCCTTCCATAAATGTTACTTTTATAGAAGGATATCCCGAAAAAACAAGCATAAATTTATTTAAATAATCTGTATTACTATAAAATGCCATATTATCATATCTGGCTTTAATAAAAGTTAATTTCTTGCTTTTATTTATAATAAGTTCACCATCTTCTTTAAATAAATAATTCCTATCTTTTTCATTTACTGCTCTATTTTTTACTAACTTTATCCAAGCATTATCATAGGATATAACTGGCTTATGATTTATAAAAAATAAAACAGTAATAACTAATACTATAACTAATACGATAAAAATATAAGGCATTTATTTTTTAATAAAGTTCTCCTGCATACTCACCATCAGCCCAGTTAACATCTTCAGGATGAGGAACAGGGTATGAAGACCAATTAGCATTTGTATTGGCAACCCATCTGTCATTTGTATAAACAGAATTAGCTTTTTTCCAAGAGTCTAATTTTCCCTGATAACTTTTTACATATTTTGAATATCTCATTATTTTTCCACCTTCTATAGAATATCCCTCAACCAAATTAACTCCTAAAGCTGGTGCACTATCATAGAAAGTTGAAATAGGTACTTGATGAGTATAATAAGCATGTGTATCTGTTCTTGCTCCAATAAATTTATAAAGCTTTACAAGTAGAATTGGAGATTTACCTGATACTAATTCTAAATCTCCTCCAGGTCGCCCCTCATATAAAGCACCTTTCATATCAATAGTTTTTTTAAAAATAAAATTAGCCCAATTCTTAGAATTATCACTATCTTTTGTTATATTCTGAGCATTAAGAAAATTAAATGACAAAACAAACAAAAATACCATAAAAAATATCTTCTTCATAATTATATTCTCCTATGTTTATACTAATAAAATCATATTATAAACATAAATGTAAAATGTTAATATTATTTTTTAAATTATCGACATAATAATAAAGATTATAAATTTATTCAGAAAAAACTCTCTGCATAATGATATCTGATATGTATCCTGCTAAATCTTCAACAGATATGAAGCAGTCATTAACAATCCAATCTGTTAGAACAGATATAAAAGCACCAGAATAAAAACTGCCCATAACTCTTATGACATTCTCTTTTTCTGGTTTTATAGTTTTGAAATCTTTTATACCTTCTATTACATAAGAGGCTAAATATTCTCTCAAAATTTTTGTAACGCTACCATCTCTATTATTTTGAAATATTATCTTTAAATATTTTCTATTCAAATAAAAATAATGAAGTATTTTTTCCATTATATCTATATGGGAATCTTTCAATTTATTTTCGATTTTATATCTATTTAAATCTTCTAAAAATTTTTCTTCATACTCATCTAATTTAGATTTTAATAATTCATATTTATCATTATAATAAGTATAAAAAGTACTTCTGTGCATATTGGCTTTTGCACAAATATCAATTACTCTTATATCTTCAAAGGGTTTCTCCTCAAGTAAAATCCCTAATGAATCTTCAAGCAGTTTTTTTGTTTTTTTCACCCTTGCATTGTTTTTATTGGAATTATTTTTCATATATAAAGTGTCCTGCTAATTGATAAATAATATAATTAGTAAAATATTATCAGTACTATATTTATTATATTATAATATTATAAAATGTAAACTATATAATACTATAATTATAAATAATTCAATAAAAAAAATAATAACTAATATGAAAATAAACAACAATATAACATTTATGTCTAAAAAACAATGCTACTTTATAGACATATTTTCATTTTTGTCAAAATTAATAATATATATTAACTCTCATAAATTGATACTAAAATTTGCTATAATATAAATAATAGTTACAAGGTTATGGTATAATGAAAAATCTAATATATTTCTTTGCAAGTAATAAAATACTTGTATTCATTTCTATTATTATATGTCTGTATTCATACTATAATATAGATAAAGAATCATTTCCTTAAACATATTTGGAACTGATGATTTTGCAATTTATTTATCTATGAATCTCACATTTAGATGTTGAACAAAATCCTGTTATACATATAGATAATCATTGATAGTAGAAAGAGCTACTCAAAGAATTTTCCATATTTTCATAACAACAGTAACTACTTTTGGCGGATTATTACTTACAGTTTATGGTATAGGAGGAAGATCTGATTTAATGGTTCCTATAATTATGAATTTGTATTATGGAGTATATTATCAACATTGATAACATTGATATTTTTACCTTGTATGTTTATGATAGCAATAGATTTAAGACTTATAAAATTAAAATAAAATATAATTAAGTCTTTAACAATACAAAATATTTAAGTAATTGAGTAAAGCCTTATTTTCTTAATTAAAAAATTATATTATTTATTTTATTTATTTTTCAATCAACCATTCATCACCATATTTTTTAACCTCTAAAATTACAGATTTTCCTGCCTCCTCATTATTTATGCATAAAGAATCACCTTCATCGCCATAAGTTACTATATCTGTAAACTTCATTTCATTAGTTATAATATTAAGATAATAATCCATTTCCTGAGTAGCTAAAAACCAGTCATATTCCATACCTTCTGGAGCTCCGTCGCTTTGTTTATTTTTTTCCAAATTCTTTTTTATTTCTTCAAAACGATTTTCTATATTTTTAATATAATTATCAGAAAAATATCCAGAATTTTTAAATTTAGCTATATAAAGATATACATTTTCCATATTAATTTGATAATATCCGCCGCCCTCAAAATCAAAATCTACAGTTTTATTAAAAATATCATTTAATTCACTGTAATTTTCAGCATACCATCTACAAGCATTATAATATGCTTTTTCTTTAGTACTTTTATCATTATACTCTACAGCAACTGGAGTTTCAGGAGCTTTTTTATATATGCCACTAAATCCATAGCCCCCTCTAGGCTCTGTTACCATAATAGTATCAGCATTTATAGGCTGAATAGACATAAGATAAGCTCCGTCAGCACCTACAACTTCCTCATAATCTAAAGTATGAGAACCTATACCGCAATAAGGTTCAACATACTGATTTTCTTGTAATAACATTTTACTTGTATCTGTGCTTTGAATATTAGTTACTGTTTGTCCGTTTTCATTTGTAGTTATGTTAATAGCATATAAATAGAAAGTTTCATCATTATTTTTCTTTAATTCAATATAAGAATTATTATTTGAATATATACTGTTAAAATTATAAGTATTAATATTACCTACTTCTTCTGGTTTGTAATCTGATTCTGATATTAATATACCTTCCTGTATTTCATTATATTCATGAAAAGTTACATCTGCTTTATTTTCATAAGGAAAATTATCAAAGTTAGGATTTTCTTTTACTTCTCTGTAATAGTAATTAGAATAATAATTTTCTTTTTCCCATTTACTCATTATAGTTTCATTAGGGTCGCCTTCATAACCTAGATAATTATCTTCATAAAGAATTCCGTTTTTTACAGAAAAGCCTTTATAGTTTGTAGCAATATTACTTGGTCCTTTTTCGTACTTATCCTGTATATTATAAAGTTCATAATAATAAGCATTAGTTCCGTCTTTTGAAGATTCAAATATATAATTTTTATCTTCTCTATAATCTCCAGAATCATATATAT
Organism: Brachyspira sp.; assembly: GCF_029258575.1. Taxonomy (GTDB): domain Bacteria; phylum Spirochaetota; class Brachyspiria; order Brachyspirales; family Brachyspiraceae; genus Brachyspira. The sequence goes on from NZ_JARHYI010000153.1 coordinate 11,014, forward strand.
ATTCTATATCTCCATTATCTTTGAAAGTGTATTTAGCCATACCACTTATAATTATTTTATTTTTCACCTTATCCAAAAATGTAGCATCTTCCTGTGATAATATTTTTTCTGCTGGTATAGTTTCATTTGACTCTACCGCTTCATTTGTATTAACATTTGTTTGATTATCAGTTTTATTACCACATTGAATTATAATTAAAGACATTATTGTAATCAGTAAAAATATTTTTTTCATATATTTTCCTTTTATATTATTGAAAAAAGTATACTATATAGATGTATTTATTTCAATATTTTTTACTGTATATTATCAAGTATCATTTAACACTTTAAGTTTTTATATATTATAAGCTGCAAGTATAGTATAAAAGTAAAAGGAATTATAAAAAATATTTGTTTTATTATTTGAAGTATAACAGCAATATCTTAAGAGACAATTTTTAATTTTCACTCTTCAATTAAAATATTTCAGCCTGTAATTATATAAGATACTATTAATCTAATATCATTATAAAAAAATTTACTGTTTCTTACTTTGTATGCATGAATTGAAGGAATAACATTTTTCTTTGTCAGATTTTTTGCAATCATATAGAATGACTTATTTACTGTATCACCCATAATCATAATAACTTTTATATTTGTAATAAAATAATTTCTGCATCAAGATACAGAGGGCTATTTTCTATACTGCTTTTATTAATTGTATATTCATTTTCCAAGTTTTTACAGCATTTGTAATATAAATTTTAATATATCATCTATTGAATTAACTTCGGCTAAAATAGAACTGCTGATTTTATATAATTAGAATCGCTCTTTCCATAAAAATCATCTGAAGGCTCTAAAGGTCAACTTCATTTATCATAAGAGCTTTGATTGTGAATGTATTAATATATATATCAATTCTATTTTATGCCAAATTTTGATTCTAATTCTTCTTTTATAAATTAAATTTTTTCTTTAAAAATGTTTCATTAAGAAGATGATTAGTTTCAAACTCTCCGTTATAAAAAACAGCCCAATTATTAAATATGCATGGAAGTTTTTTAGCTTTCTCCAAACTATCAATGGCAATTAATTTTAAAGGTATATTATTTTTATTACAATAGTCTCTTACTTCATTAATACAGTTTTGTATATAAGGACATTGAAGACTGTAATATATAGTAAGTTCTTTATTTTTTATTTTCATCTTCTTAGCACTTTCAGAAAAATGTGGCTTCTTTCCGTCAAATGATAATGCTAAAAGTTCATAATCATCTCCTGCAGTATCTACAGTTTCAAAACCATATTTGATAAAAAATTTCTTTTCAGATAAAAACGGTTTTTTCTTTTTTGAACTTAGAACACATATACCAGACTTTCCTTTCTCCTTTGCATCATTTATACAATATTCAATAAGAGATTTACCATACCCTTTTCCTTTAAATGAACCAGCTACCCAAAGGCAATAAATATATAAATAATTTTCTCCTACTATAGGAACATAAGCTTTTTCTAAAGGTGCATACTCAATGAATATTTTTCCTTTTTCATCGAGTTTACGAAAAATATGCCCCTCTGCAATTCTTTCTCTTAACCATTCTTTTTTTATTGATACTCCGTCTTGATGTTTTTTATCCGATATAGCACAGCATAAATGTTGTTTATCAATATTATCTATAGTTAAGTTTATAAATTGGCTAATCATATTTTTCCTTAAATTGTACTGTTAAATATAGTATATTATGCAGATATATTTATTGCAATATAAGTATTATTAATTCTGTATATATTAAACAACATTGATAAAATAAAAAGGCTTTACCAATATAATTATTAATAAAGCCTTTGAATTTCAAATTAAATAACAATTAATTAGACTTCTTTTTAAAGACTCCGCTAAATCCATAGCTTCCATGATTTTCAACTAAAACTAAAGCATCAGAACTTATAGGAATAATATCTATAAAATATGAAAAATCTGCACCGTAAACTTCCCCATACTAAATAGAATTATTAAATATTTCACAATAAGGCTCAACATACTGATTTTCTGATAATGCAATTTTACTAACATCTGTACTTTGAATATTAGTTACTGTTTGTCCATTTTCATCTATGGTTATATTAATGGCATAGAAATAGAATGTTCCGTCATCATTTTTCTTTAATTCAATAGAAGCATTATAACCATTTGTATATACATTGTCAAAATTATATGCATTAATATCACCTACTTCTTCAAGTTTATAATCTGATGCTGATATTAATATACCTCTTGATATTCCATTGTACTCATCAAAAGTTACATCGGCGTTGTTCTCATAAGGGAAATTATCGAAGTTAGGATTCTCTTTTACTTCTCTGTAATAGTAATTATAATAATAATTTTCTTTTTCCCATTTACTCATTATAGTTTCATTAGGGTCGCCTTCATAACCTAGATAATTATCTTCATAAAGAATTCCATTTATTACTGAAAAGCCTTTATAGTTTGTAGCTATATTGCTTGGACCTTCTTTATATCTATCTTGTATATTATAAGTTTCATAATAGTAAGCATTAGTTCCATCTTTTGAAGATTCAAATATATAATTTTCATCTGCTCTATAATCTCCAGAATCATATATATATTCTATATCTCCATTATCTTTGAAAGTGTATTTAGCCATACCGCTTATAATTATTTTATTTTTTACTTTATCTAAAAATGCCGAATCTGCCTGTGATAATATTCTTGTTGCTGGTATAGTTTCATTTGACTGTACAGCTTCATTTGTATTAGCATTATTAGCAGAAGTTTGAGTATCCGTTTTATTGCTACATTGAATTATGATTAAAGATATTATTGCAATCAATAGAAATATTTTTTTCATAACATTAATCTCCTAAACATTAATTCCTAACATGATATAATATAATATAATATATTTCAAGAAAAAATATTATTTTATAAAAAGTAACTAATTTAATAATCTAGCAACTAAAAGAGTAATATCATCGAATTGAGGAGTTTTACCTCTGAATGAAATAGTTTCATTAACTATATCGTCTACAAGCTCTTTAGAATCATCATAATCATTTTTTAGAATAGCTTTAAGCCTTTCTTCTCCGTACTCTTCTTCAGATTGATTAAATGTTTCTGTTATTCCATCTGTAAATAGTATAATAGTATCATAACTTGAATAAGGAATTAATTTATTTTGATAAGTTGCATTTTCAATGAAACCTAAAGGCTTTCCATGTGTATGCATTTCATGTATAGAATCCAAAGCACTAATAGTATATTTTTTAATTAAAAACTGTGGTAAATGTCCTGCATTAGAATATGTTATAGTTTGATTTTCAGTATCTATAACTATAAGGAAACAAGTAACAAACATACCATTATTAGAATCTTTATATATATGTTTATTAACTGATTCCAATATTTTAGCAGGATCATCCATTTCAGAAAAATAAACTCTTAATATAGAACGAGTCATAGTCATAAAGAAACCAGCACCCAAACCTTTACCTGATACATCTGCTATAACAAGAGCATATTTGCTATTAGAAATTTTTATATAATCATAAAAATCTCCACCTACATTTTTACTAGGTATACTTATTGCAGCAATATCAAATAATCCATTACTTGGGAACTCTTTAGGAAGTACACTCTTTTGAAGCTGCTCTGTAAAATTAATCTCTTCGGTTAAAGACTCTTTTATTTTTGACTCTTCTGATAATAATATATGCATATAATTTTCACCGATTTGCTGAGCAAGCATTTCTAAAAGGGATAAATTACTTAAATTAAATGCCTTATCAATATTGCGTTCAGTGGCTGATAAGAAACCTATAATCTTATCCTTTCCAACTATAGGAGCAACCATAAAACTATTTCTAGTATATCTAAGATTTTTATTAGGTCTAAATCTTGAATCTTTATCTACATTAAATGAATAAACAGGCTTTCCAGTGCGAAGTACCTCAGCAAGAACATTATCATCAACCGTAACAACACCATATTTAAGAACATTTTCATCGATGCCAATACCAGCCTTAAATTTAAAAACTCCATTCTCTTTTAATATTACGGATACCCTATGTACTTCAAATGCCTCGCATACTATACTTATATTATCATTAAGTATCTCATCTATGGTATCGCATTTATTTATAGATATTGACATCTGATATAAAGCACCAACCTCATAAGCTCTTGACTGTGCCCTATCATATACCATTTTATTAACTAAAGCTAAAGATACGATATTAGCAAATAATGACATTACAACCGTATCTTTTTCTATGAATTTCCCATTCTTTTTATTAATTAAAAATAAAGAACCTATATTTCTTTTCCTCACTTTTAGCGGTACAAATAATATATTTTTTAATTCATCTCCTAGAATTTCTTTCATAGGTATGAATGCTGAGTATTCCTGAGGATCATTAGAATATAGAGAACATGATGTAGTATATGCTCTTACTGCTAAAGGCTTTTCACTGTCTATAATATGACCGAAAAATTTACTTCCAAGAGGTCCTATAGACATTTCATAATGAAGATTATACAATTCCTGATCTACCAAATATAAAAGTATAGAATCTGTATACATTATAGTTTTTATTTCAGATATAATGGTAATCAAAGTTTCATCATAATCATTACTGGCATTCATTCTTTTAATAATATCCGAAAATACTTCTAATTGCTTTTCAGGATCATCAACTATATCATATATATCCACAAATTACCTCTATTATAATTAGCATACACTATTTTATTATATCATAGTGTATTTTATAGTCAATATTTATTTAATGTTTTTATACACTTGAAGTTTTTTAATTAATTGTTTATAGTATATAAAAATTTTAACTCAATCAATTTAAGGAAAATATGAATAGAAATATAATAATAGAAAATGTAAATATACCATCAAGATTCTTTTTGGCCCCTATGGCAGGATATACAGATTATGTATTTAGAAGACTTTCAAGGAGATTTGGAGCTGGACTTCTTATCACTGAACTTGTAAGTGCCGCTGCATTGGCAAGACAAGTGAAAAAAACTTATAGATATATGGAACATAAAGAAAATGAAGATCCTATATCTCTTCAATTATTTGGTGCAAATGAAGATGATTATAAAAGGGCTATAGAAATAACTGATTTAAGCGGTTTTTCTTTTATAGATATTAATATGGGATGTCCTACAAAAAAAGTAGTAAAAAATAATGGAGGAGCTGGACTTTTAGAGGATACTGATAAAATGATTTCAATACTTAAAGCTGTAAAAAGTGTATCTCCTTTACCTGTAAGCGTAAAAATAAGACTCGGGCTAAAAAGAGGAGAAGGCGGAGAAATAGAAAGAGCCTTGGCATTAAAAGAAAATGGGGCATGCTATCTTACATTGCATGGAAGATATGCAAGCGATTTATACAGAGGAACTGCTGATTGGGAGGCAATAGCAAAAATAAAAGAGGTACTTGGAGAAGATTATATTTTAATAGGAAATGGAGATATAAAATCAAAGGAAGATGCTGTAAAGGCATTTAATATTTCTAAAGTTGATGGAATAATGGTTGGAAGAGCCGCTATAGGCAATCCATGGATATTTAGAGAACTTAATACTATATTTGATGATAATGATAAATATAATAATGATATTTCAGAAAATGATAATTTGAAAAACATTATAGAGGAACATATAAATGGATGCTGTGAACTGTATGGAGAAATAAGTGGTATACATTTTATGCGTAAATTTATTATGAAATATCTAACTGGATATAGAATGGAAAATAAAATAGAACTCATGAAATGCGAAAGTAAAGAAAAATTATTTGAAATATTATATAAGATAATATAAAAATAATTATTCAAATAAAATATTTTTTTCTGTGTCCTTATCGAATATATGAATACTATTTAAATCAAAATCTATAAATACTTTATCATCTATTTTATAATCATTACTTGTATTTATTTTTATTGTGATTTGAAAATCATTTAAATTCATGTATAAATAACTCTCAGAACCTATGACTTCAATAACATCAATAATAGCCTGCATCAAATTAGGAGAATTGCTCTCTGATTTATCTTTATGAAGTATAATATTTTCAGGTCTTATTCCCAAAACAACTTCTTTTCCATCATAAGAATCCTCAACTTTTGAAGTTCTGTCATTATTCAATTCTATTTCATATTTATCAAAAGCAGCATACCATTTTCCGCTTTTCTTTGAAAGTTTTGCATTTATAAAATTCATTTGAGGAGCACCTATAAATCCAGCAACAAATAAATTTTTAGGGCTGTTATAAAGAGCTTTAGCATCATCAACCTGCATAATATCTCCGTCTTTCATAACAACAATTCTACTACCCATAGTCATAGCTTCTACTTGGTCATGCGTAACATATACAAAAGTTGTTTGAAGTTGTTTATGAAGTTTAATCAATTCTGTACGCATCTGTACTATCAATTTAGCATCAAGATTTGATAAAGGCTCATCCAATAAAAATACGGAAGGATTTCTAACCATAGCTCTTCCTAATGCCACCCTTTGACGCTGTCCGCCTGATAATGCTTTAGGCTTTCTATCTAATAAATGTGCTATATCAAGAACTTGAGCAGCCCATTCAACTCTTTTCTTAATCTCATCTTTCGGAGTTTTTCTAATCTCAAGCCCAAAAGCCATGTTCTTAAAAACAGACATATGAGGATATAAAGCATAATTCTGAAATACCATAGCTATATCTCTATCTTTTGGAGCTACATCATTAACTAATCTATCTCCTATATACAATTTACCGTCTGTGATATCTTCAAGCCCTGCTATCATACGGAGTGTTGTAGATTTACCACACCCAGATGGTCCTACAAGAATTACAAACTCTTTATCTGCTATATCAAGACTAAAATCTTTAACAACCTCAACATTATTATCATATACTTTTCTTATATGCTCAAATTTAATACTAGACATAATACCATTCCTTATCTTTTATTTATTAAAATTATAAATGATTATTTTAAATCTTTACCATTCTAAAATCTAAATTTTCGGGTGCCTCTGCTTCAATTCTAATTTGTTTAATAAGTTCATCATTAAATTCGATACCCTCTTTTTCTGATTTTAATTTGGCAATATATTCAAAATAAACATCTAATATATAATTTTCTCCTTCACGTATGGTTATCTGCTCCATATTAAAAATTTCTTCAAGCTTATCATACTGCTTTAAAAACAAATAGGAACGGGCAGCATATAAAGCTATTTTTTCGCAATAACCACGTTTTTCATATATTTCTACTACTTTATCATATTTTTTCAATAAGTCAAACAAATAAAAATATTCTACTAAAAAAGCTTCATCTATTTTTAATATATCAAATATCTCAACTGCTTTACTCATATAATATAAAGCTTTTTCATAATCTTTTTTATCTTTATAATATACAGATATATTTCTATAGGCTATAGCAGTAGGTTTAATATCCAAAGATTTAAGCCATGATTCTAATGCTTTATCCTCCATAAAACTTTCATAATAAATAATACCCAAATGAACAAATACAGCAGCATTTTTATCATCACAAGATTCTAATAAATTTTTAAAATCCAACATATAAGAAATAGGAAGTTCATCAGATTCCATCTCATCTAAATAACCTTTATCTAAGAAATCCTTCCAAATCATAGAATCTTCTTTCATTGAGTCTTTAGGAAATATCATAGACTTAAAAGATTTATTTAAATTATATTTTTCTCTCCTAATATCCTCTAATGCTCCCCATCCTTTTCCATAAGATAATATACTGCTTATTTGCAAATCTGATTCTTCTGAGAATTTATTCATTAAATTATTCAAATGATTCTCATCAATATTTCTATTAACTTCTGCTTCAACTTTTTCTCTAGCTTTAGAATAATCCTCTGCAAATATATCATCATAATTATCTTTTAAATAATCAAAACTAAATGCCTGAATAAACTCTATACAGCTATTGGCATCCATATCAAAACCATTTACCTGAGTAGGCATTATACCAGCCTGAACTTCTATATATTCTCCTTCATTTCCTTTTGATAAAAAACTTTCCCACTTTCTTCCGCCTCTTAAATTTCCCCAGCAGAACATCTTTCTGTATCTCAATTTATTAGTAGATCTTTCAAAAAACATAAATCCATCATTATAAACGGCAGCTTCCCAAGGACTTACAGTTTCTTTTTTAGTTTGAAAGAAATACTCGCTTGAATACTCAAAATTTAGAGGATAGCTTCCATCTTCTACAAAAGGAGTTTTAGGAAGTTTAGAGGCTCCAAATTTCTTAATAGAATTTTCTGTAGAACCCACACTATTAGGATATATATAAACAATATCATCTGTTGCTGAAAATACTCTAATATTTTTTTCTTCTCTCACTGCTATATTAGTCCACCAATACATAGGTTTTTTATAATTTTCATCATTAATTATTTTTACATAAACATATAAATTTTTATCTCCATCAATAAGTCTAAAATCCATTTGATAATATATTCTTTTAGTTCTTTCAAACTCATAAACTCTAAGAAACTCTTTATTATCATTATCTTTAACTACAGAGAAAAACAAAGGTTCGCAAGTTTGTAAAGAATGTCCGAACTGAGAAACATTCCATTCTATACCGCCTGAAAACCAAGCATTTCTAGAAGCTAAATTAGCAACTTGGAAAACGGGATTTTTAAATAAAATATCTTTTCCTGTTTCTTTATCAACCAAAGAATATAATCGTCCGCCGTATTCAGGTAAAAATACAGCTTTAACTTTATCATTCTCTATAACAACGGTATTTAATTTTATATTAGTCTTATTTCTATCATATCTATCTTGCATCTTATAAGGTAATAGTCTAAGCCCTATTTCATAACCTATATTTTCCATACTTTCTTCATTCAAAGTTCCATCACTTTTAATCTGTTTATCTTTCTGTCTGTCCCTAAATATAGGAAGCGGATTTTCGCCTTTCAATAAACTTCCTTCAATATCCAAATGAGAAACATATATTTTCATATAATATATCCTTAATTAATTAACCTTTTATAGCTCCGCCTGTAACATTAGCAATAATTTTTTCTGAAAGTATTACATACAATATAAATGTAGGTAAAAATACTATAACAACTGCAGCAAACATACCAGCCCAATCCCCTGTATATCTCATTGATTGTATCATAGAAAATAAACCAACGGCAAGAGGTCTCATATTACTATTATTTGCAAATATTAATGCCATAAAATACTCATTCCAAACAGTAATAAAATTAAAAATAGTTACTGTAATAATTCCCGGCTGAGCTAAAGGAAGCATTATTACCCAAAATGTTTTCATAGGTCCGCATCCATCTATAGCAGCAGCTTCTTCAAATGTAAAAGATAAACTCTTGAAAAAAGTTATAAGGAAAAACACAGTAAAAGGTATATTGATCCCTATATATAAAAATATCAATACTAATCTTGAATTTGTCATCTTAAGAGATGTTACTATACCAAATAAAGGCATAATTATCATAATAGCAGGTATTCCCAAAGCAATTACAAATATTTTCTGTACAGCACCATTCAATTTAAATGGAAATCTTGCTAATACATAAGCTGCAGGTGCAGATATAATTATTATGCCAAAACAAGAAATTATAGTATAAATAAGAGAATTCAAAAAATATTTAGCTACATTATGAGTAACTAAAGCTTTTATATAATTCTCAGGATGTAATCCGTCTTTAAATAAAGTATTCTGAAATATATTTGGAGTTGTAGAAAAAGATGCTAATATTATCCAGCCTATAACCAAAAATGTAAAAGTACACCAAAGAGATACTAAAGCATATCCTGGAAGCAAAGCAATTTGTTTATATTTCGTTTTATTCATAAAAAACTCCGCTCAATTAAAACTCTAATTTTTTATCTTTGAATATTATATTAGTAACAATAAAAGAAAGTACGATTATCAAAGTAAGTACAACACCTACTGCAGCTCCGTTACCAACATTCCTATCTAAAACAACCTGATTTGCACCAAATACTTCCTGATACATATAAACCATTGGAGTAACAGTTCCAGGCTCAGGAATTAAAGGTGAGAATAATTGAGACCATACAAAAAATCCTACAGCATTTATAGTCCATAAAACCACATTAGTTCTCATAATATCTGAGAGAAGAGGCAATGTTATTTGGAAAAATTGCTGAAATACATTAGCACCGTCTATAGTAGCAGCTTCATAAAAATCGGTTGGTATTCTTTCTATACCTGCCATAAATATAAGCATGAAATAACCTACCATACCGAAAGAATATGCTATTACCAAAGCAATAAATATATTATCAGGAGAAGTCCATTGCATATTTGCTAACTTATCAATAGACAAAAAACTAAATACACTTTTTAATAGACCATATTTAGAATTATATACATAGTGAATCCACATAGTAGCCATAGCAACAGCAGATACCACATTAGGCAAATATATAACAGATCTATAAAATGACTTAAACTTTACTCCTGAAGTAAGAATTACAGCAAAAAGTAAAGCAAAGAAAAATATAATTATACCGCCTATTAACCATATAAAAAATACATTCTTTAAAGACTGCATAAATAACTGACTATTAAGCAAATTAATATAATTTCCTAAACCAATAAATCCCCATTCAGACATTCTAGATGAAATAGAATCCATCTTAAAAAAACTCATTATAATTGTTTTTATTGTAGGATAAAAGAATATTAATGTATACATCAAAACTGCTGGAGATAGAAATAATATTATCATTAGTAATCTAGTTTTCTTAAGCATATTTAACTCCCAATTAAATAAAATTAGCATATACATTATAACTTCATATGAATATTAAAATATACTCAATATTGCTTCAAAAAATTTTTAAGATTTTTCACAAAAATAAATATTATTACTTTCACTGTGATATAGTATAGTGAATATTTTATACATTGTCAAGTTAACAAATTTGTAACATATAAAAATTTAATACTGTAAAATATATTATATCAAAAATACTATAGATTAGTTTTTATTTAATTTAAAACATATAAAAATCTCCTAAAATGAATATTCATTTCAGGAGATTTCTTTTATTATAAAATTTGTTTTATATTATTTTTTTACTTCATCAACAAACTGCTCAGCTGTATATTGACCTGACAAAACTTTAGTAAATGCTGCTACTATAACAGGAGTTTTATCAGTATTATACTGCACGCCTCCAGCCCAAGGATAACAAGCACCTAATTGTGAGAATACCACCTTAGCATCTTCTAATTGTTTAGGCCAATCTGTTGTATTAGCCATAGGAACACCATAAGTTTTTTCTGCTAATTGTTTATCCCATTCTCCTGTAGTTAAATGTACTATCAATTTAAATACTTCTTCAGGATATTTTGTATTTTTATTAACTTGGAATGATTGTCCGCCGTAATTTAAATCATAAAGTCCTGATACTCCGTTTGGTACTGTAGGATAAGGGAATTGTCCCCAAGGGAAATCAGGTCCTGTTGTAGGCATAATTTCATTTACAAGCCAAGTACCATTCAAATACATTGTTACTTCACCATTAGCTACTTCCTGCTGACCTTGAGGGTATTTATTTCCTGCTACATTTGGAGAAACATAACCTAATTTATACATCTCTTCCCAGTCTTTAGCAGCCTGTAATACTGCAGGATCATCCCAATTTTTTCCTTCTATTACTAATTGTTTTACCCAATCAGAACCTTTATATTTAGCTAATTGAAATCCGTAAATAACATCAACATAAGCATCATCTACAGTTATAGGAGTAAATCCTGCTGCTTTTAATTTAGCACATGCATCTTTAAACTCTGCCCAAGTTTCAGGAACTTTTGTAATACCAGCTTTAGCAAAATGATCTTTATTATACATAATTAAGAATGTAAAAGGCTGATAAGGTATAGCATAAATTTTTCCATCTTCTGAATATGTTTTAGCTAATTCTAAAAGAGAAGAAATAACAGTTTCCTGATATGGTTTTCCATCTGTTGTATCATAACTCTTTGCAACATAATCATCTAAAGGCATTGCATACTTACCCCAAGTTCTTATAGTTCTTTCTAAATCTTCATCCCATATATCTATTATTTGATTATTGTCAAGTGCAGGCTGTAAAGTCTTTCTTATCTCTCTTCCGCTCCAATTCACTGTAACTTTTACATCAGGATATTTTTTCATATAATCCTCGATAGCTGCCTTGATAACCTGACCTTGAGGCTCTACCTCATTCCACATTGACCAATATACTATTGTTTTTTTATTAGTATCATCTGTTTTACCACAAGAAAATAATACAAATACAAAAAACACACTCAAACCTAAAAAAATTAACTTTTTCATCTTTAGTCTCCTTAAAATATAAAAAGAATAAAACACTGCATATTTTATTAGTATAGTTACTATTGTTACATTGTCAAGTTTATTAATAATTTTTTTATATTCATATTTCATATTTATCATTGACATTCATCAAATAAAGTATAAACTATAATATATATGTATAATTAATTATTATATTAGTTACATATAAATGAATAAAAAATTATATGGGGGCTTTATATGCTAAAAAAAGGAATTAATCTTTGGGCTTTTCCTGCAGGAACTTCTTATAAAGATATGTTCACAATAGCAAAAGATGCAGGATTTGAAGGAATCGAGTTAAGTCTTACAGAAGAAGGTCCTTTAGGATTAAAAAGTTCTGAAAAAGATATATTGGAAGTAAAAAAAATGGCTGATGATATGGGACTTCAAATCAAAAGTTTTGCTTCTGATTTAGCTTGGGGTAATCCTATCACATCATCTGATGAAAAAATTAGAGATGATGCTGTTTCTTATATAAAAAGACAGCTTGAAGTAGCTTCCATACTCAATGCTGACACTATTCTTTTGGTTCCAGGATATGTTGGTGTTGATTTCATACCAAACAGCGAAGTTATTTATTATGAAGATGCTTATAAAAGAGCTAAAGAATGTATTTCAAAAGTTGTAGATACTGCTGAAAAATTTAAAGTTGCTATAGGTATAGAAAATGTTTGGAATAAATTTTTAATTTCTGCTATGGAAATGCGTAACTTTATAGATGAATTTAATAGTGATTATGTAGGTTCATACTTTGACGTAGGTAATGTTATTTATATGGGATATCCTGAACAATGGATAAAAGTTCTTGGTAAAAGAATTAAAAAAGTTCACTTCAAAGATTATAGAAGAGAAGTTGGTACTCTATCAGGATTTGTAGATTTACTTGCAGGAGATGTTAATTATCCTGCTGTAGTAGAGGCTCTTAAAGAAATCGGATATGATGACTTCTGTACTGGAGAAATGATTCCTGCTTATAAGTATTATACATATCAAATTATATATAATACTTCAGCTTCTATGGATATTATACTTGGAAGAAAGAAATTTCCTTGTTAATTTTATTTAAATGAGTAAGTAGGAGAAATTTTATGATAGCTATAATAGGCGGTGGTTTCATAAGCACTATACATGCTTCATGCTATAAAAATTTAGGTGTAAAAATAGAAGCCATTGCAGATATAAGTGAGGAAGTAAGGAATAATTTCTCATCTAAATTTAATTGCAAGGCTTATGAATCTGCTGAAAAAATGCTTGAGGAAACAGCTGATAAAATAGAAATAGTGGATATATGTGCTCCGACATTTTTGCATAAAGAAATGATTGAGTTAGCTTTAAAATATAATAAACATGTTATATGCGAAAAACCGCTCTCTATTAATTTAAACATGTATGATGAAATAATATCTAAATTTCAAAATTCTGATAAATATTTGATGACAGCTCAAGTAATAAGATTTTGGCCTGAATATGTAAAAATTAAAGAATGGATAGATACTGGAGTTTTAGGAAATATAAAACTAGTATCTGCCAAAAGACTTGCACAGCATCCTAAAAGTAAATGGTTTTATGATCCTTCTAAAAGTGGAGGCGGTATATTTGAACTTCATATACATGATATAGATTTTCTTTGCTATTTATTCGGTGATGTTAAAGAAGTATACGCTAACGGTTCTCAAGATGAGAATAAATCTTGGGATTTTGTAAATAGTTCTATAAAATTCAAAAATGGTGTAAGTGCTGTATCTCAAGGTGCTTTTGGAATCACTGAGAATTATCCTTTTACTGCTAATTTCAAAGTTATAGGCGATAAAGGTACTGCAGAATTTAATCTTTCTGCGGGTGTTAACCTTGATAGCGGAGGTACAAACAGTTTAACTCTTTATAGAAACGGCTATCAACCTATAATAGAAAATGTTGGAAATAGAGATCCTTATGAAATAGAGTTAGAATATTTTATTAATTGTGTGAAAAATAAAATTTATCCTGAAATTGTTAATTTAAATTCTATTAGAAAATCAATAGAAACAACGATAAATTTAATTAAATCTTTAGAAACTGAAAATGTTATAAAATACTAATAATCGATTTTAAGGAGTAAAAAATGGTTAAAGTTGCAATAGTAGGTGGCGGTTTCATGGGTACAACTCATGCTAAAGGTTATAAAAATATAGGAGTAGAAATTGTTGCCATTGCAGATATAGATAAAAAAGCAAAAGAAGACTTTATGAAAACATATAATTGTAAAGGATTCGATACAGCTCAAAGCATGATGGAAGAAATACATTCAGAAATAGATTATTTAGATGTATGTATTCCAACATATCAGCATGAAGAAATGGTCTTACTCGCTACTAAATACAATAAACATGTATTAAGTGAAAAACCTTTTGCTTTAACTTTGGAAGCTATAGATAATATGCTCGAAGCTACACAAAAAGCAAATAGTATATTTATGATAGGACAAGTGCTTCATTTCTGGCCTGAATATGCTAAAATAAAAAAATGGATTGATCAAGGAATATTCGGAGAAATAAAATTAGCTACTGCAGTAAGACTTGGACAGCATCCTGTAAGCGAATGGTATGGAGATATTAATAAAAGCGGAGGCGGTATATACGATCTTCATGTTCACGATATAGATTTCCTTTGCTATTTATTTGGAGATGTAGAGGAAGTATATGCCACAGGTAAAAAGGCAAGAAAAGATGCTTGGAATTTTGTAGATAGTACATTGAGATTTAAAAATGGAGTTAATGCAACTGCTCAGGCAGCTTTTGGTATTACTGATAATTATCCTTTCTCTATGAATTTAAGAATAGTAGGTGAAAAAGCGACAGCCGAATTTTCATTCTCTGCAGGATTTAATTTGGAAGATATTGCATCAGCTAAGAATTCACTAATTTTATATAGAAACGGAGAGAAACCATATCAGGAACCTCCAAGCACTAGAGATCCGTATGAAATAGAAATTGAATATTTTGCTAATTGTGTTAAAGAAGGAAAACAACCCGAAATAGTAAAACCTAAAGAAGTAAGAAAATCTATTCAAGCTATTTTAGCTTTAATCAAATCATTAGAAACAGGACAGGTTATTAAAATTTAATATTTTAATTCCATTATAAAATTAAGGGAGAATATAAATCCTCCCTTAATTATTAATCAAACATTATATAGCAAACTTTCTAAACTCATCTGCAAGTGCTTTAGCTTCCATACCAACTACTATATGAACTTCATTATCACTTATTTTTTGCACAGCTGGATAATACTTTTTTATCTCTTCTGCATTTATTTTATTAATATCTTTCACTTCCAATCTTAATCTAGTGGCACAATTATTAATTTTTAATATATTTTCTATTCCTCCTAACAAAGGTAAAAGTAATGAACTTTTAAAACTTTGACTATCCATTAATTCTTTAAATGAATTTGCAAGTTTATTAGCCTCAGTACCTACAACTATATGAATTTCATTATCACTTATTTTTTGCACAGCTGGATAATATTTCTTTATCTCTTCTATATTTACTTTATTAATATCTTTTATTTCCAATCTCAATCTAGTAGCACAATTATTAATTTTTAATATATTTTCTTTATCTCCTAAAAGAGGAAGTATAACAAAAGCTTTATTACTATTGCTATCATATACAGATATAATCTTTTTTAAAGATTCAGCAAGAAGTTTAGCATTAGTACCTACAATTATATGAATTTCATTATCACTTATTTTTTGCACAGCTGGATAATACTTTTTTATCTCTTCTGCATTAACTTTATCAGCATCTTTAACTTCTAATCTCAATCTAGTAGCACAATTATTTACTTTTAATATATTATCTCTATCTCCAAGCAAATTTAATGGAACTATAAATTTCACATCTTCTTTATTAGATGAATTAATACTCATTTTTTACCTCATACAATATTATTAATTTATTAATAATATTAACACAATCTTAATTTTATTTCTATATTCATTTTTATATAAAAAAGGCTTACAATATATAAAAAATTGCAAGCCTTAATATTTTATTTAATTTAATGAATTACTTTTTAGCTATTTTTTTAAATTCATCAGCTAAGAACTGTACTTTAGGTCCTACAATTACTTGTACAGAAGTTTTACCAGGTTTTAATACACCAGGGAACATCTTTTTAATTTCATCAGACTTTACAACAGTATTATCTTTTACTTCCAATCTAAGTCTAGTAGCACAGTTATCAATATCAATTATATTTTCTAAACCACCAAGCAAAGGAAGAAGAAGTAATGCTTTTTCAGCATAAGAGGCATCTGAGGAAGAAGTAACAGTAACTTCTACTTCATCATCATCTTCTCTTCCAGGAGTTTTTAAATTGAATTTCTTTATAGCAAAATTGAATATAACAAAGTAAAGTACAAAGAAAACTACACCTTGTAAAATAAGCATATACCATTTAACAGCTAATGGGTTTCTACTAGAAAGAATCAAGTCTATTAAACCAGCAGAGAAACCAAAACCAGCTATCCATTTCATACTAGAAGCAATAATCAAAGATATAGCAGTAAATAAAGCATGTATAAGATATAATATAGGAGCAACAAACATAAATGAGAATTCTATAGGCTCAGTAACACCTGTAAAGAAACTTGCAAAACCAGCAGCAAGCATTATAGATCTAATTTTATTTCTGTTTTCAGGCTTAGCATTTCTTATGAAAGCAAAACATGCTCCTAAAAGTCCGAACATCATTATAGGGAAGAATCCAGCTTGATACATACCTGTTTGCCCTATAATAGCTTTTCCTGCATCTATAGAAGCCTGACCGCCTAAGAAATTAGGTATATCATTAATTCCTGCAACATCAAACCAGAACACTGAGTTAAGAGCATGGTGTAAACCTAAAGGAATTAAAAGTCTATTAAAGAATCCATATATTCCAGCACCTAAAGATCCAAGACCAATTATACCTTCACCAAATGCTACCAAACCTCCGTAAATTGCGGGCCAAATTACCATCAAAATAAATGATACTACCATCATAACTACAGAAGTTACTATTGGTACGAATCTTCTTCCGCTAAAGAATGCCAAAAATTCAGGTAATTTTACTTCATAGAATTTATTATATAAACCGCCAGCTATGATACCACAAAGTATACCTATAAACTGATTATTTATTTTAGCAAAACCAGCAGGTACTTGATCTGCAGGTTTACTTAAAATCATACCAACTGTAGCAGGAGCTAAAAGAGTTGTTACAACAAGGAAAGCAACTAAACCAGCGAGTGCAGCAGAACCGTTTCTATCTTTAGACATACCAAAAGCAACACCGACAGCAAATAATATAGGCATGTTATCTATAATAGATCCTCCAGCCTTAATAAAGAAAGCAGCTGCAGGATTTCCACCTCCCCAACCATTTGGGTCTATCCAATAACCAATACCTAAAAGAATAGCTGCTGCAGGTAATACAGCTACAGGAACCATCAGCGACTTACCTATTTTTTGTAGATAATTAAACATATATCCTCCATAAAAATTACAAAATTAATTTTTTCTTCATATATTAGTATAATACTTATTTTCTATATTATCAAGTATAATACTATTTTTTAATATTATTATAATTTATATACTGAAATATCATATATTTTTAATATAATTATTTACTTTAAAAACATTTATGATAGAATATATATATAAATAAATTTGCGGAGGAATTCGTATGGGATTATTCTCTAAAAAAATTGAAATAAAAAGTCCTATTAAAGGCAAATTAGTAGATATTACTGATGTTAAAGATGAAGCTTTTTCAAGTAAGGCACTTGGAGATGGAATGGCTATAATACCTGAAGAAGGAAAGATTTATTCACCTGTTGATGGAGAAGTTATTACAACAGTTGATACTAATCATGCTATAGGACTATCCTCTAAAGGAGTCGAAATATTAATACATATAGGAATGGATACTGTTAAATTAGGAGGCAGATATTTTAAATCATATGTAAATGAAGGAGATAAAGTAAAGACTGGAACTTTACTAATAGAGTTTGATAAAGAAGAAGTTGAAAAAGAATATGATATTACTTCGCCTATTATAATACCTAATTTTTCCGAATTGAAATCTTTAAATAAAACAGAGCATAGAAATGTTTCTACAAATGATGTTATAATGACTATTGTTAAATAAGATCTGCTAATTTTAATAGGAGCTAAAAAGCTCCTATTATTTTTTATTCTTTATATATCCTCTTTCAATTTTCTATATAATGTTGCTCTTTCTATTCCCAATATTTTTGCAACTTGTGCTTTATTAAAATTATTATGACTAAGTAAATAATTAATATACATTCTTTCAAGCTCCTCTAATGTAACATTATTATCTACAACGAAATTTTCATTATTATTTTTTAAAGCCCAATCTGGTATATTATTCTCATCTATTTTACCATCTTTACACATAACTACCATAGTTTCAATAGTATTTCTTAACTCTCTTACATTTCCTTCCCATTGTAATGAAGATAATATTTTATAAACCTTTTTATCAACAGCTTTTATTTCTATAGAATGAACATTTGAAAATTCTTTTATAAAATTATCTATCAAAAGCGGGATATCCTCTCTTCTATCTCTAAGTGGAGGCATTTCTATTTTTATAACATTAAGCCTATAATATAAATCCTCTCTAAACTTACCTTCTTTTATTTCTTCAGATAATATTTTATTGGTGGCAGCAATTACCCTTATATCAACATCAATAGGACTATTAGAACCAACTCTCTCTATGACTCTCTCTTCAAGCACCCTTAAAAGTTTAACCTGAACAGTTTGATTAATCTCACCTATTTCATCTAAAAAAATAGTACCCTTATTTGCCGCTTCAAATCTTCCTATCTTCTTATCTATAGCACCAGTAAAAGAACCTTTTTCATGCCCAAATAATTCACTTTCCAAAACTCCTTCAGAAAGTGCCGCACAATTCACAGTTATATAAGGCTGATTTGATCTGTCAGATATTTGATGAATAGCATTTGCAACTAACTCCTTACCTGTTCCACTTTCACCTTCTATAAGTACAGTAGCTTTAGTTCTTGCAACCTGTTTTATAGCATCATAAACTTTTAACATTTTAGGACTATGACCTATCATGCCATAGAAACTTTCATGATAATCAACTCGTTTTTCTAAAGTTTCATTAGTCTTTTTTATATTTTTACTCTCCAATGCTCTTGCTATTATAAGAAGCATTTTATCGAGATTGAAAGGCTTTGTCATAAAATCATAAGCTCCAAGCCTCATCATATCAACAGCCGTTTCTACATTACCATGCCCTGTAAGTACTATTACAGGTATATGCTTATCAAATTCCAAAATATCTTTCAAAAACTCTTCCCCTGTTTTTTCAGGCATTTTTAAATCTGTTATAACCAAATCTATTCCGCCTTTATAAACGATTTCTATTCCTTTCTCTCCGTTATCTGCAGTTACAACTTCATAACCCTCAAATTCTAAAGATTTCTTGATACCATCTCTTATATTTTTTTCATCATCTATTACTAATATTTTAGGCATAATCTAATAAATCCGTTTGTAAAAATTTTTGATTCTCTTGATGCAAAGGAAGTTTTATTATAAATTCGCTTCCCTTACCGTACTCACTTTCTATAGTTATATTACCATTATGAGCTTCTATTATGCGAACTACATTTGTAAGTCCCAAACCTGTACCATGTCTTTTTGTAGTAAAATAAGGCTCGAATATTTTACTTAATGTTTCTTCTTTCATTCCAATACCAGTATCCTTTATAATCAAAACAGCATAATTATCAATAGTTTTTAATTTTATATAAATTTCTTTTTTCTTATCATCAGAATTTTCACTCATAGCATCAATGGCATTCTGTATTATATTAATCAAAGACTGCTTTATATATTTTTCATCTAATTTTAAAATTAAATTATCTTTATCAAATTTTATATCTATACTAATATTATTCTTTTCTATCTCGTATTTTAAAAATGAAACAGTTGATAAAATAATTTCATTTATATTAACATCTTCAATATTAAGCTCCAACTTTCGCACAGAAAATAAAAATGAATTGATAGTATCTTCAAGTCTACTTATTTCCTCTTTTATGATATCAGAGTACTCCTTAAAATCTTTATAGCATTGACAGTCATTATCCATATTCTTTTTTATTATCTTTTCTATAAGCTGTACATATATAGAAATAGAACCAAGCGGATTTTTTATTTCATGGGCTACTCCTGCCGCTAAAGTTGTAAGAGAGGCTAATTGTTCTGCTCTTTTAAGTTTCTGTGCACTTTCATAAGTTTTGGTTATATCAAATGCTTTTATAAGAGTACCTATTATTCTTCCACTATCTCCTATTGGAAGTATATTTATTTGAAGTATTCTATCATTTTCATCATCTTTTAATAATTTGGTATCCGATATTTTATCTTTTATAAGTTCTAGTATAGATTTTCCTATATTATTTCCAAGCATATATTTACTAAGAGATTTTCCCTCAGAATTTCTTGGTATAGAAAACAAAAAACATGCTTTTTTATTTATACCTTGTATTAGTCCTTTATCATCTATGGCTATTATACCCTCTTCAAGATTTTCTATAATAATATTTTGAGAATAAAAAAGATTAGATAATCTTTTGAATACTTTCTTTTTTTCACTGTCAGAAACTTTATCGAAATTCTGCAAAATTTTATCAAAAAATTGATTAGTCCTATTCATCTAATAAAGTATAATAAAAATAAAAAAAACTTCAATAACAAAACTAAATTATTATACAAATAGAAATTTTATTTATATCTTTATTAACTTATAAATAAAATAATATTATTTATTTTAATTGTATACTTAATTAAAAATAAAGATTAAATCGCATAATTATTGATAAAAAAATAATTTCTGCAATGAAAATAAATTTATTTGTTTTTTATTTTTTATATAAATTTAAACTTTATAATTTACTTTATTTAATATATTAACAAAAATATTCAATGTATTAATGCCTATATTATAAAAAACAGATAAAAATATAAAAATACTTTTATCTGTTTTAATTATTTTATATAGAAATTACGAAGCAAATGAAAGTTCTTTAATCAAAGCACTAGGAGTATATATAGATGAATGATGATAATCTGTATCATTGGCAAGCATTTCTATATTATTTAAAAAATCTAGTATATTACCAGAAACGATAAAAGGACTTGTAGTATAAGCCAATTTACCATTTTCTATTTTTACACCTTCAGCTTGCAAAGAAAAATCTCCGCTTATGGCATTCACTCCTGCATGAGTTCCTGTTAAAGAATTTACTAATACACCATTTTGAATTTGAGAAATTAATTCTTCTTGTGTATTATTTCCATCTTCCAAAATAAAATTATGACATGATATACCTATAGGGGATTTAAAACCTCTTGAAGCATGAGAGGTTGTTTTTCTATTTTCTTTTCTTGCTGTATAATTATTGTATAAATAGCTATTCAAAACTCCGTTAGTTATAATATTCAAATCTTTAGTTTTAGAACCCTCTCCATCAAAATTTGTATTAGCTAACCCCTTATCATACATAGGAATATCTTTAATATTTATTATTCCACTTGCTATTTGTTCATTCAATTTACCCTGAAAAAGAGATAATTTTTTCTGCACCGCTTCAGAAGAAAATAATCCCAAATAAGCCCCAATCATAGTTCTCATAGCCTTGCTTGTAAATACTGTTTTATACTTACCACTTTCTATAGGCTTTGCCGATAATTTACTTACAACATTATTAACTATATTTTTAGTAAAAATATCAGCATCAAAAAAGCTATCTCTTGAAGAATAAACATCAAAAAAAGTTTTAATAGCATTACTGTCTTTAGCTATCACTTCACCATAATATGATATACTGTTTTTTTTCTCTTCTTTGCATATACCATTACTATTTATTATACATTTAGTAAAATTATATCTTGCAAGTCCAGCAGAAGGTACATTAACTATTCTGCTATCAAGAGAATATAATTTGTCTTCTATAGATAATGATATTTCTTTAAGTTTATCATTAGGAATATTAACTATATCTTTATTTATCATATCATAGCTTTTTTCATCTTCATCTTTTTCTATTAATGTATTATATTCAATTTCAGACACTGCATAATTGAGTGAATTTTTAGCATTTTCCACAAGATTATTAATAGAATAATTGGAATCAATTCTCTCTGTAAAACTTATACCAACTTTTCCATCTTTAATCAATCTTAATCCAATACCGCCTGATTCAGCATAAGTATATTTATCTAAATCTTTTTCTCTGACAGTAAACTCCTCTTCTCCACTTACCGACATATAAATTTCTATATTATCAATATCCTTTGACTTATTTTTTATATCATTATATATTTCTTTTATTCTATCCATATTAATAAAGCTATTTGACTCAGACATTATTATCTGCCTCCCACAGTAAGTTCTTTAACTCTAATAGCAGGCTGACCAACGGTAGTAGGAACAGATCCTGAAATACTTCCGCACATACCATCAGCCAATTCTAAATTTGATGAAACTGCTTCAATATTCATAAGTGTTTCATCGCCTCTTCCTATAAGTGTAGCACCTCTAACAGGCTCGGTAATTTTTCCATTCTCTATTAAATACCCTTCAGAAACTGCAAAATTATAATCAGTTGTAGCAGGGTCTACAGATCCTCCACCCATCTTTTTAGCATAAAGCCCATACTCTATACCTGAAATTAAATCATCAAAACTAGAATTTCCTTTATCTATAAATGTATTTCTCATTCTAGAAGTAGGAGCATATTTATAACTTTCTCTTCTAGCACTTCCTGTAACTTTCTGATTCATTTTCATAGAACCAAGCTCATCAACCAAATAATTTTTCAAAATACCATTTTCTATTAATACAGTTCTTTGTGCCTCATTTCCCTCATCATCAATATTGTAGCTTCCCCAAGCATTTTTTATTGTACCGTCATCAACAGCAGTAACGACATCTGAAGCAATTTTCTCTCCTAATTTACCACAAAATACACTTGCATTATCAGCAACAGATGTAGCCTCCAAAGCATGTCCGCATGCCTCATGAAATATTACTCCGCCAAATGCATTATCTATTACAACAGGATATTTTCCAGATTGAGGATATTTTGAATTAAGCATTTTTATAGCAGAATTAGCAGTTTCTATAGCCATATTCTCTAAATTAATATCCTTTATCACCTGAAATCCGTCTAATGCCCCTCTTGTTCTGCTTGATGTCTGTGTATTAGTGCCATCGCTTGCCATAGACATCATAACAAGTCTTATATATGTTTGAGAATCCTCTTTCAATATTCCATTGCTTGCACATACTAAAATATTTCTCTGTTTCTCCATATATCTTGCATTAACTTGTTTGATTTTATCTGATACTCCTCTTGCAGTTTTATCCAAATATGAAAGAACATCTATCTTTTCATCAAAATTAATATCAAAAGGATTTATATGCAATGGATGATTATTATTCTCCTTCGACTGAATAAAATCTTTAACTATATACTTTTGATCATTTATAATTGAAGCTGCACTTCTAGCTAAGTTAATCAGGCTTTCATTACTTGTATCATTTGAATATAGATATATTGTCTTTTTATTAACTATAACTCTTAAACCAACTCCATAATTATTACCAAGATTCATATCATCTACTTTAGAATCTAAATAACTTATTGAATTTATCTTAGTATCTTCAAAAAATATATCAGCATATTCTCCTCCATTTTTCAAAGCTTCTTCTATAAGAGAATGTAAAAAATTTTTATCGAAATTGAAATACTTCATTTATACCTCTTAAATTTATTTATATCTTTATAAATATATCATAAAAATAAAAATTATTCTATACATTATAACATATAAATAAATAATATTGAAAAATATCTGAAATAAAGTATTATGAAAATATATAAAATGAAAAAAAGGAAATTTAATGCATACTATAAATGTGAAAACTAAAACTAGATTTGATATAGTTGATATAACAAAAGAAGTACAAAAATGTATAGATGAAGAAAAAGTAAATAGTGGTATTGCTGTAATATTTGTACCTCATACAACTGCTGCTATAGGTATTAATGAGAATGCCGATCCTGATGTTGTTTTTGATATGAAAAATGCTTTTAATAAATTAGTACCTCAATATGATAATTATGAACATGGAGAAGGAAATTCTCAAGCCCATGTTTTATCATCTTTAGTATCTCCAAGTTTAACTGTAATAATAGAAAATTCAAAAATAGTATTAGGTACTTGGCAGAATATATATTTCTTTGAATTTGACGGTGCTAGAAACAGAAAAGTATATATACAGGTTCTTTCTAAATAATTTAGAGAGAGAATATAAAAATTCCCTCTCTTAACAATGTGGTAAACTATTATGCTAAAATATATGGGAATTAATCATTCTTTATGTCTTGTTTATTTGTAAAAAATTTTCTTTTTATTAAATTAGCAATTGAACCAATTAGCTCTATTATTATTCACATATTAACTCCTTTAAATGAATCTTATAGTATATAGTATATAAAAAAAATCCTTATTGTCAATATACCCTATACATGTATAATATATATAAAATAATAAAAAAAATTATATAAAAATATAAAAATAATGTATAATAAATATATAAATTATTATAAGGATATTAATATGTTCAAATCAACAAAAGAGGATTTTGGAAAAAATTCTTATATATATACATTGGAAAATGATAAAGGACTAAAAATAAAATTGGCAGA
Source organism: Brachyspira sp. (assembly GCF_029258575.1). GTDB lineage: Bacteria > Spirochaetota > Brachyspiria > Brachyspirales > Brachyspiraceae > Brachyspira. The sequence goes on from NZ_JARHYI010000153.1 coordinate 36,240, forward strand.
AGTAGGTGCTAGTATAACAGGAATATTTTTTAAAGATAAAAATGGAAAAGAAATAGAAACAGCATTCGGTTCTGATGATATAGAATTTTATACTGATAAAGCAAAAAACGGACATATGGGGGCTACAGTTGGAAGAGTGGCTGGAAGAACTATAAATGCTAAATTTAAAATAGATGATAAAGAATATAATATAACACCAAATAAAAATACAGATCATACCCATGGAGGAATAAAGGGACTTTCCTATGTAATGTACAATTCTATTCAGAAAAAAGAAAATGAAGTTGTATTCTCTTATGTTTCAAAAGATGGAGAAGAGGGATATCCTGGTAATCTTAACTTAATAGTAAAATACGAAATTACAGATAATAATGAAATAATAATAGATTATATTGCAACAACAGATAAACCTACTCCTTTAAATATAATGAATCATTCATATTTTAATTTGAATGGAGGTGGTAAAATAAATGATCATGAAATATTTATAGATGCTAAATACTATTTGGCTGATGATGAAAATGCAATAACATCAGGTGAAATATTAAGTACAAAAAATACACCCTATGATTTTACTGCATTAAAAGAAGTAGATGAAATAATAAAGGCTAAAGACGGATGCGATAACTGTTTTATCTTTGACGATAATGATATAAATAAAAATAGAGTAAAAATATTATCAAGAAAAACTAATATATGTTTGGAAGTATTTACTACAAAACCATCTGTACTTTTTTATACAGCTAATCACTTTAATAATTTTAAAGTGAGAAATCAAACATTAAATAAACATGAAGCTTTTTGCTTGGAAACACAATATTTATCATGCTCTTTAAATTTCAATCATTTCCCAAGTATCATACTTTATCCAGATAGAGAATATAATCATAGAACAATATATAAATTTAGTTTGATATAATAAATAAAGGGTTTTATTTAATCAATATAAATAAAGCCCTAAAATATTATTTATTCTTTTGAGAAATAAAATACATTCCAAATTGGAAACCTATATCAAATGATGCTAAAGAATCCTGATTAATAGTAAAATCTTTTAATATTCCATTCTTATTTATATTGATAGGAAAATCATAATTAGCATATACTCCAAAAGAAAGCATAAATTTTCTTCTAGTCTTTATTAAAAAATCTATAGAAGCTTTAACATAAGGTATATAAAAAGTTTCAAATGAATCCTTTATATCTCCAAAATCTAATAAATATTTATTGCTATCATATCCCTTTCCTTCTTTACTATATCTTAAAGAAAAAGGCAATTTAACTCCGCCACCTACACCAATAGATAGAAATCCTATATTAATTCTAGGAAACAAACCCAAAGATAAACTACTAAATTCATAATTTTCTAAAACTCTATTACCTTTTATATTATATTTTATTTCATGCTTATCTTTATTGTATCCTATATCTAGTAAAAAAGTAGTTGATAATAAATCATCATATCCCCAAAATACACCAGGCTGAATAGAAAAAGAAATGTCAAAATCTCTAAAATCAGTTGTAAATATTTTACTCCTATCTGTAGTACTACTG
>NZ_JARHYI010000053.1 GCF_029258575.1 Brachyspira sp.
AGAGAAAAAGTACAGCCAGACAGCATCGTTTATTCAGATTCTTATCATAGTTATGATATTTTAGATGTATCAGAATTTAAACATTTTAGAATTAATCATAGTGAAAAATTTGCTGATGAAAAGAATCATATTAACGGCATAGAAAATTTTTGGAATCAAGCAAAAAGACACCTTCGTAAATTTAATGGAATACCAAAAGAAGATTTTCATTTATTTATCAAAGAATGTCAATTTCGCTTTAATACTCCAAAAGTTGAAAAACAATTAGAAATAGTGTATAATCTAGCAAAGAAGGAGCTTTTTTAGTTATCTAGGACAGCCCCTATTCTTTTATATAAGTTTATACTTTAATAATTTCAACTTATTTTAAATAAAGGATTGTAAATGCAAAAAAAAATATTAATTTTGAATTTTTCTATATTATTACTTATACTGTTTATTTCATGTAGTAATACTAATAATAAAAATGATGATGGCAAATTGAAAGTTGTAACTACAATATTTCCTATATATGATTTTACTAGAAATATAGTTGGAGATAATATGAATTTACAAATGATTATAAAACCTGGGGTAGAGATTCATTCATTTAATTCCACACCTGCTGATATAATAGATATACAAAATGCTGATGTATTTATTTATATAGGAGGCGAGAGTGAACAGTGGGCAGAAAAAGTTGTGTCTTCTATGGATACTAATAATGGAAAAAAGATTATTAAGCTTATAGATTATGTTAAAGCATTAGATGAAGAAATAGTTGATGGTATGGAAGCTGAAGAAGAGCATGATCATGAAGAAGGAAGAAATCATGATGAACATGAGAAGGTTTATGATGAACATATATGGACTTCACCAAAAAACGCTATGCTAATTGTAAATACTATTTGCGAAGCTCTTTCAGAAATTGATGTTAATAATGCTGATATATATAAGGCTAATGCTGATAAATATAATCAGGAATTATCATCTTTGGACAATGAAATAAGAGAAGCTGTAAATTCTGCTAAAAGAAAGAATATTGTATTTGGAGATAGATTTCCATTTAGATATTTAACTGAAGAATATGGTTTAGAATATAGAGCACCTTTTAACGGCTGCAGCAGTCAGCTTGATGCTAGTCCTAAAACGATTGCTTATTTAATAAATTATATTAAAGATAATAAGATGCCTTATTTATATTATATAGAATTAAGTAATGAAAAGATAGCAAATACTTTAGCCGAGCAGACAGGAATAAAAAAATTAAAACTTCATTCAGGACAGAATATAAGTAAAGAAGAATTTAATGCTGGTGTTACATATTTATCTATTATGAGGGATAATTTAGAAAGTTTGAAAATGGGGTTAAATTAAAGTTAGAAGGGTATGAATTGATGTTGAATATAAAAGATTTATCAGTATTTTATGACAGTAATGAGGTATTATCTAATATCAATTTTTCTCTAAATAAAGGTGATTACCTTTCAATAATAGGGGAGAATGGTTCTGGAAAAACTACTTTAATAAAAACAATACTCGGTCTTATAAAACCAAAAAAAGGGAACATAACATTCAATAGTATAAAGAAAAATGAGGTAGGGTATTTACCGCAGCAGGGAATAATACAAAAGTCATTTCCAGCTAGTGTATTTGAGGTTGTTATTTCAGGCAGACTAAATAAGAAAAAGTTTTTACCTTTTTACAGTTCCAAAGATAAAAAAATTACTTTGTATAATTTAAAAAAGCTTAATATAGAAAATTTAAAAAATAAGTCTTATAAAGATTTATCAGGAGGTCAACAGCAGAGGGTGGCATTAGCAAGAGCTTTATGTTCTACAAAAGAATTATTGATACTTGATGAACCTTCTACAGGTCTTGATCCAATAGCAACTATTGAGCTTTATAATCTTATAAAAAAATTAAATGATGAAGTTACTATTATAATGGTTTCGCATGATATAGCAAGTGCTGTAAAATATTCTAATAAAATACTTCATCTAAATAAAGATATGCTTTTCTTTGGAAATACAGAAGATTATATAAAAACAGATATATATAAGAGGATATCAGGGGAGGATATGAAATGATTGCTTTGATTCAGGAACTTTTTTCATATACCTTCATCATAAGAGCGGTTATAGTTGGTATATTGGTATCATTATGTGCGGCACTTTTGGGGGTTAATTTAGTTCTTAAAAGATATTCTATGATTGGTATAGGGCTTTCTAATGTAGGTTTCGGTGCATTATCTCTTTCTATGATATTTGGACTTTCTACTATTCAGCTTTCTATACCTATAGTTGCCATCGCTTCTATACTTCTTTTAAGATTGAGTGAAAATAGTAAGATAAAAGGAGATTCTGCTATTGCTTTGATATCAAGTGTATCTTTAGCTGTGGGGATCATTGCTATAACTGTAAAAACTGGAATAAATACAGATGTATGTAATTATATGTTTGGAAGTATACTTGCTATGAGTAAAAGCGATGTTTATATTAGTATAGCTGTAAGTATTGTAGTTATAGTGCTTTATGTACTTTTTTACAATAAAATATTTTTGGTAACATTTGATGAAAATTTTGCTCGTGCTGTAGGAATAAATGCTGAACTTTATAATATGCTTATATCTATACTTACATCTTTAATTATAGTATTGGGTATGAGAATGATGGGTGCTATGCTTATATCAAGTCTTATAATATTTCCAGCTCTTACATCAATGCGTATATTTAATACATTTAAAAGTGTAATAATTTCATCGGCTATATTATCAGTATTCTGTTTCTTTATTGGAATAGTGGTTTCTTTTGAGCTTGAATATCCTACTGGTGCTTGTATTGTTATGGTGAATTTAGCTATGCTTTTAATATTTTCTGTGATAGGAAAATTCATAAAATTTGGAACGAAATAGGAGGAATATTAAATATGAAAAGAACGTTATTTTTATCTATTATATTATTGTCATTTATTTCTTGTTCTAAAAAAGAATACAATGACGGATGGTTTGATATACAAAAAAATTATGCTGATATACCAAAGAAAAAATATGATTATGGTGATAATACTAAAAGTAGCAAATCTGATAATAATGAATCTGCAGATTTATCAAAAGTTGATATGAACAATGTAATAGAAATAAAAGAGAGAATGTTTATAAATCAATGTAATGATATATATTTAAACCCAGATGATTATAGAGGAAAATTGGTAAAGCTAGAAGGAATATATGATGGTTTCACTGATGAGAAGACAGGGGAGAAACTTAATTTTGTATTTAGATACGGTCCAGGATGCTGCGGATATGATGGGGTTGCTGGTTTTGAATTTAATTATAATGGTAATATACCTAATCCTCAAGATTGGATAGAGATTGTCGGAGTTGTTGAAATATTGGATATAGATAATTATGAAACTATAAGACTAAATGCTATAAGTTTGAATGTACTTGATAAAAGAGGAAAAGAATTCGTAGCTAATTAATTTTCAATTTTCGTATATTTATATTTTATAAACCATTTAGCGGGCAGGATAATTAATTATTTATCTTGCCCACTTTTTTATTTTTTATTCTTTCCAAAAGGCACCTACTCTTTTTCTTGCATTTTCTTTCAAATCATAATAATAGAGAGCTATATCATAAACATGATAAACACCTTTTTCAAAAATACCTCCTTCTCCAGCATAGAAATCATCAGGATTTATAGTGCTGCATTTTATAACGCCTCTTGCTTTATCAACTTTAGCATCTGCTATTTTAGTAGGCTGTCCGTAATTTGTTGCTATATTTGCACCTACACTTTGTTCTTTAGTAGCTAATGTTTCTTCTAATGTCCAAGTGATAGGGTTTATTGATATGGCTCCTTCAAGTAAGGTAGGATTATATCCATTAAAATCAGGACTTTCTGTATTATAAGAGATTATAACTCCTGTATCATATTCATTATTTGCAAATCTTAAATGAGGATTTTCATCTAAATCTTTTTGAGTAACTGAATATCCTAGTATATAGGCTGCTACCATTCTATTTTCTAAATTTTCATTAGTTTTAAAATAATCTATCAATATTTCTTTTATCATCATAGCACCTTGAGAATGTCCAACCAATATAAAAGGTCGGTTTTGATTATAGTTTTTTATATAATAATCAAAAGCTGCTATAGCATCTTCTTTAGGAGTTGAATAAAAATATTTATCCTGTTCTTCTTTACTTATATTATTTTTTTGGTCTAAAAGATATACTGCATCAGCTTGTCTGTATAAAGGAGCATATACATATCCGACTTCATCAAATATTGATGTTTGTTCTGTCATTACATTTGTTATATATTGTAACATAGGAGGATAATTTATAGGACATATTATAGATTCATTAGTGTTTTCTCTGCTCCATGCAGTAGGGTATAGATAAAATACATCTACTTCTTTTTCATTATTATTTTCTGATATTTTAAGCCAATTATTCTTATCTGAATAATCTATTTTAATTTCAGTATTATTATTATTGTTTGATGAACAGCTTAACATTATTATACTGATAATCATTATTATAATTATTTTTCCTTTAATCATAGTATCACCTCTTGATTATTAATTTTTTGTATTATTATAAATATAAAAATATTTAAATCAATTATTGTATTTTAGTAAACTCCTCTTTTACTATTAAATATGAATCTTTATATATTTTTTCTAAATCATTATTAGAATAATTAAACTTTTCATTAACTTCATCAAAAGATATTATATTTTGAATATTATTTATAGTGCATCCTTCATTTGATTTTAATGCTTTTATTAATTCCTTTAAAGTTTTATCAGATAAGTAATTTCCATCAGCAATATTTATTAATTTTTTTAAATATTCTTTATCCATTTCATTATCTAACTCTTGATAAAATTTATTTAATCTTATATTAATATCAGATTTTGATTTTGATTTTTTGATATTTTTTCTTCTTTTTAATTCATCTTCAAAAGCAGAAATTTTTTCACTTGCAGATAAATATTTTTCTTCTTTATTTGCTTTTAAAGTTTTAAATAGATTTTCTATATTAAAGTCTATTTTTGAACCTTTAAGTAAAGAACCAAAAACTCCATTATTAGTTTGTACTATTTCAAGTAAACCGTCAAAATTAGATTCTCTTCTTATAATGATATTATTTTCTATAGATTTTATTTTTTCTAAAAGTTTTTCATCATTTTTTAATTTATTATAAATATCTCTATATTCATTATCCCAGCTTATATCATCATCATCTAATATTTCATTTTCCCTTTTTAATGAAAATAAAGAATCAATTTCATCATCATCTTTTAAAATTTTGGTATCATTTCCAAATATTGCATTTATCAAATTTAATTTAAAATTAGATATTTGCCAATTTTTTATATCTTTTTGAGCTTCTATTCTAGGTATAAAATTATGTATATATATATTGTCAAACAATTTTTTTCCTATTCTGTTTATACGACCTACTCTCTGTATTACTCTTGTAGGGTTGTATGGAATATCATAATTTATTATTACTCCAGCCCTATGCAAATTAATACCTTCTGATAATGTGTCGGTTGCTATAAGAAGAAAATAATCATCTTCTTGTTTATTAATATCTAAAGATGCATCGAAATTTGCTATTACAATATCTCTGTTTTTGGATTCAGAAGTAGATTTCAAAGGTTTAAATATTTTATTTAATTCTTTGTCTTTGTATATAGATTCGTATAAGTAATCTGCTGTATCTTTAAATTCGCTGAATATTATTATTTTTCTTTTGCTGTTTTCTTCTTTAAAACTTTTTAATTTCTCTATTAATTTTTGGAATTTTTTATCTTTATCTATTTCTATATCTTTCCAATCATCTTTTATTTTTTTTAAAATTTTTAAATCATTATTAAAATCTTTAAAAAATTGATCATTCAAAGATTCTTTTATATTTTCTATTATTTTTATATCTTTATTTTTCTCTGATGATTTTTTGAAATCTATATATGTTTCATCATATTCTATATCATTTTTATCATCGGTATCATCATTAGAAAAGAAATCTTCAATATAAAGAATATTACCTTTTTTGTATATAGGATAACAATTCTTATTATCAATATAACTTTTTATATTTTCGTATTTATTTATCATATTATCTATACTCTTTTTAAAAGAATAAATAGAACTTTCAAATCTTCTCACAAGCAAATGTTTCATAAATTTTGTTAAGTTCCTAGATGAAACAGAAGCGAAATCTTCATTAATATTCTGCCCATATATATATTCTATTATTTTTTTAGCATTTCTCTTTTCTTCTATGGTAGTATTTCTTAAATATACTAAAGGTTCATATCTTACAGCTTTGAATTTTTCATTATTTGTATTGCTATTATTATTATCATCATTATCAAATAAAGTATTTTCTTTTTTATTTGTATCATTATCATTCGGAGTGATTTTTTCAAATGTATCTGCATATAATTTTGAAATATCTCCTAAATTATAATCATGAAGTTTAGGATTTTCCACATTATTGAATTCAGTTTTCTGTTTTTCTAAATCTTTTCTGTATTCTTCATCTTCAAGCAAGTCTTTTCTTGTTCTTCTTATTATTATAGGATTTATCAAACTGATAATTTCTTTGGATATTTTTTTTATCTTTTCTTTAGTATCTTTTTTACTATCATCTTTTTTGTATTCTGTTTTTAATGCTTTTTCTTCTTTTAAAATTTTTGATTTTATTTCTGATATATTATTATCTGTTGTAAGCATTCTATCAAAAATATCTATCAATGAAAATATATCCGAAGTGGTATTATGCATAGGTGTTGCCGTAAGAAGCATTACTCTATTCATAGAACAAATATTTTTTATAATATTATAAGATTCTGTTTTATTATTTACAAATCTATGAGCCTCATCAATGATGATAAGTCTTAATTTTTTATGATTTTTTACATATTCATATAATTCATTTACTTTTCCAGTGCTTTTAATTTCAGCATTTAATTTAAATTCAAAATTATAATTTTCCCAAGAAAATATTATCTTTGGAGGCGATACAATTATAATCTCTTCAACAATTTTCATTTCAAGTAAATTTTTGGCTATTGTAGAAGCTATTATACTTTTTCCAAGCCCTACAACATCTGATATTAAAACTCCATTATAAGTTATAATGCTTTTAATACCGCTTTTTACAGCGTCTATCTGATATTTATAATTTGAATAGTTATAATCTTTGGGAGTGAATAATAATTTTTCTTTGTCAAAAAAATTAAAATATTCGTATACAACTTTTAAATATATTTCATAAGGAGTAGGATATTTGGTATTAATATTATTTTCTGCATCATATATATTTTTTTTATCGTTATCAAATCCTATTCTTCTAAAAAAATCTTTCTGAGTTTTTATATTTAATATTGTCTGAGAATTTTCCCATTCTTTTTGAAAAATTCTATAGCATTTTTCAAATATATCTAAACTATATGCATTTATTTCTCTTTGATGATTTAATCCCTGTGAAGTAAAATTACTAGAACCTATTACAACCTCTCCGCTTAATTCTCTTAAAGCACTACTCTCTGAAGGATATTTTAATAGATATAATTTTGCATGAGTTTTATCATTGGCACTATTAATTTCAAGAGTTGAGTTTTTTAATTTTTCTCTGATTAATTCTAATCCCTTATTATTTATACTGTTTTTTTTTATTTCTGAAATATTGTATTCTATAAAATCATCAAATTCTTCTTTATTACTTTTATTATTTTTCTCATTATTGTAATTTATATATATGCATTGAATTGTAGTATCTACATTCATACCCATAATAATTCTTACTTTGGCATTTAAAAACATTTCTCGGGCTTTATCATCATTAGCTATATCATTAAATGCATTTAAACTGCAGTATCCTGAAATTATACAAATTTCTTCAATATATTTATTAGATTTAAATAAGTCAAAAACTTTTTTAATAGAATTATCTATTATATCAGCCATATATTATTCCAAATTATAAATTTGAAAAATTATAACATTAAATATTATTTTAATGAAGTATAAAATATTGTTTATTTTTTGTTTTTTTATATATTATTAGTTTATGAGAATAATAATAGTGTTAAATTAATATAAGGATATCTCTATGGCTAAAAATAATAATATAAAAAATGATAGTACTAATAATTTTAAATTTGATGAGGTTTATAATAAAGAAAAATGGGCTTTGCATTTGGGAGAAAATTTCAGTGCTGAATATGGCTCTATAGGAAATGAAGAGGAGATACTAGAAAAGAATAAAGATTTTTTAAATAAAGTAATTTGGATTGGGGATTTGAATACAGATGACGGCGAAGTTATAGGGGTATATGAAGTTTATATAACAAATACAAGACTTG
>NZ_JARHYI010000074.1 GCF_029258575.1 Brachyspira sp.
ACATTTTCATTTATTTATTAAAGAATGTCAATTTCGCTTTAATACTCCAAAAGTTGAAAAACAATTAGAAATAGTATATAATTTAGCAAAGAAGGAGCTTTTTTAGTTATCTAGGACAGCCCCAAAAATAATTATATAAATTGACACAATTAAAAAAAAAATTCACTTAAAAAATTTAATTGTTATATTAAAAGCGATGTATAATTTGGATAATATTTTAATAATTAAATATAAATAATTTTTACAGAGGTTTTTATAAAAAATGAAAAAAATTTATAGTTTATCTTTCAAAATCCCTATTATAATAAGTGCTATCATATTTGTAACAATATCTTTGTTAGCTTCAATTTCAATTTGGTCTTCTTCAAGGGCTATTAGAAAAGCTGCTTTGGAAGGATTTTTCTCTACAGTATCAGGATATTCTCATATGATAGATATGGTTCTTCATGAACAATTATTGGCAATAGGTACATATTCGCAATCTGGAGTTGTATTAAACTCTGTTATAAGAAGTGATGATGAAGTGTCGAAAAATGTAGCTATAAAAAGATTAAAAGATTTTGGAAATGTTAATAATCATATTATAAATATAGGTGTTGCGGATATTGATGGAAATATAATATTAGATGCTTATAATAATGAATTGGAAGGTAACTCTATAGCTTCTGTTCATCCTGAACTATTTGCTAGAATTAAGGCTAATAATTATGATTATACTTATGATAATGGTATAAGTATATCTTCAACTACAGGAGGAAATGCTCTGCTACTTTGTGGAGGGCTTAAAAATGATACATGAAATGTTGTAGGATTAATTTATATTAGCTTAGATTTATCAAAAATTAATAAATCTTTTATAGAAAATTTAAATGTTAATGGACGTATAACAGTTGCAAATAGTGACGGCAATATAATATTATCATCTGACAGCGAGAAAATTGGCGGTTATTTACCTGATGTATATAATGTTATGAAAACAAAGGAATATGGTATTATAGAATCATATACTTATGAGGGATATGACGGAAAACGTTCTTCAGTATTTAAAAGAGTTGGCTTAATGCCTTGGTATGTTATATTTGCTAAGGCTGACAGTGAAATATATAAAGAAATAAAATATACATTACTCAGAACGGTAATAATAGGTCCTATATTTATAATATTATGCAGTATATTAATATCGCTTTATATAAAAACTATTACAAGACCTTTAAATGAATTGGTATTAGTATCAAGAGAAATTTCAAACGGAGATTTAACTTCTGAACATAGAAGTATAAAACGCAATGATGAATTGGGTATTCTTGCTACTTCTTTCTTTGATATGCGTGACAGACTTTCAGATATTATTCTCAAAGTAAGATCTTCAGCAGATGAGATAAGATTCAATGCTAAAGAACTCTCCATAGGAAATGAAGATTTATCAAAGAGAACAGAGTCTCAGGCAGCAAGTTTAGAAGAAACAGCATCTTCAATGGAAGAGATGGCTTCTACAATAAAATCATCAACTGATCAGTCCGTAGAAGGTAATAAAATGATGATAGCTTCAAAAGAGGCTATTCAAAATGCTGGTGAAATAATACTTGATACTACTAAAAATATAGAAGAAGTTTATGATGCAAGTACAAAGATTAAGGATATAACAAAGATAATAGAAGATATTGCTTTTCAAACTAATATACTCGCCCTCAATGCTGCAGTAGAGGCGGCAAGAGCTGGAGATATGGGTAAAGGTTTTGCGGTTGTAGCAAGTGAGGTTAGAAATTTGGCTCAAACTACTCAGTCATCGGTAAAAGATATTACTCATTTGGTTGATAATGCGTATGAAAAAATCAATAAAGCTACAGAATCAGCAAGAATTTCTCAGGATATATTTAATGAGCTTCAGGAAAAAATGGAAAATACTGCAAGAATAATGCAGGATATAAGTCATACAGCAATAGAACAGCATCAGGGTGTAGAGCAGGTTAATAGAGCAGTAAGCGATATGGATACAGTAACTCAGCAAAATGCAGCTTTGGTTGAGGAGGCTTTCTCTTCATCTAATTCTCTTCTTAATCAGGCAGAAGAACTTGTGGCTGCTATGAGTTTCTTTAAAGTATAAATTTTTTGAAAATATAAAAAATTATAATAAAAAATAAATAGGCTGTCTTTTTTAATAAAGGGCAGCTTATTATTTTTTAAATATAGTACGCTATATCAAAAACTTGACAAGTTATATAGTATATTATACTTTTTGAAAAAGTTTTTTTTATTTATAAAAAAATTAGGAGGTAAAAATAAAAAAACTTTTAATTATTTTTTCTATTGTCTTTATAGTGGTATGCATTGTAAATGCAAATAGACAAGTTATGGATAATATTTTTATTATGTTACCTTATGGCACAATAATAATAAAAAAAATGTAATAAATTTTTTTATAAATACGATAATTATAATAATTAATTAGAAGTAAATTATTATTTTTTAAGGAGCATAATAATGTCAACAAGCTCATTTTTTGGTATAGAATTAGGTAAAAGATCCTTACAAAACTTCAAAACAGCTTTAGAAGTTACAGGTCACAATATAAATAATGTTGCAACTAAAGGATACAGTAGACAAAGAGTTGTAATGCGTACATTTGATAAACCTTTGGAAGCTCCTAGTTTGAATAGAGCAGAATGTGCAGGACAGATAGGTCAGGGTGCTGAAATAACTACAGTTGAGAGAATAAGAGATCAATTTATTGACTCTAAAATAATGATGGAGCTTGGTACTGACGGCTATTGGAAAACTAAATCCGATTATTTAAAACAATTAGAGGCTATATACAATGAGCCAGGAAATTCTAATTTAAGAAATGATTTAGATGCCTTTTGGGATTCTTGGCAGGAAATGGCTGCTAATCCAGCTGAAAGAGGCACTAGAATGGTATTGGTTGAAAGAGCTGACAGAATAAATAATTCTATCAATCAGATGTTTAATCAAATGAATGGTATGCGTAATAATTTGAATAATTTAGTAGAAAATAAAGTTAAGAGAATTAATGATATATCAAATTCTATAAAGGATTTAAATACTGAGATAGTAAAACAGCAGGCATTGGGTCAAAGCCCTAATGATTTGCTTGACAGAAGAGATTTACTTGTAGATGAACTTTCCTCCCTTGCTAATGTTGATATAAAATCTATTGACCCTGATGAAACTATGATTTATATAGGTGGAAGAGCTTTGATTCAGGGAAATGTAGTAAGCGAATTAAGTATTGAGAGAAATATTAATAATGAAGGTATGTATGATATTTATTGGAAAAAAGATCATGTTCAGGTACAATTTGAAGGTGGAGAATTAAAGGCTTTAGTAGAGTTGAGAGATGTTGATACTGTTGATGCTATAAACGATTTGGATACATTTGCTATGAATTTAGCTGATAGTGTAAACGAAGTTCATAGAAGTGGTTTCGGTCTTAATCAGGAAACAGGTGTTGATTTCTTTACAGTTACAAAAACTACACCTTCCGTAATAGGTAATTTTGATATTAATAATGATGGACAGGAAGATTCTACTATAATGTTTAAAGTAAGCGGTATTAATTCTGTTGATTCAAATGCAAGTATAGGAAGTAGTGGATCTTTGGTATTCGGAAATAAAACTAGAGAAGGTGCAGATGTTGCTATTGATTATACTGCTCAGATGAAAATAGGGGAATTAATAGATAAAATTAATTCTAGCGAAGCTAATGTATCAGCCTATTTAGATGATAAGAATAGACTTGTACTTAAAGCTAGAGGTTTTGAGGATTATATGAATCCTTCATATTTCATTAAGCATATAGAAGATTCAGGTGATTTCCTTGTAGGTATTACTGGAGTACTTAATCAATCAGGTGCTGCTGGTGCTTATAATTGGAGTACAATAAATCAAGTAAATAATTTAGCAGGAGATTTCAGGAACTTTACAGTTACTCCAGACAGACATCCTGCATCAGCAATTGCTGTTAATGATATTATCAGAAATGATGTTAATTATATAGCAGCATCTAAAGGTATAGATACTACAGGAAACGGATTTAATGATAAATGGAATGGCATTGGAGATGGTTCTAATGCTTTGGCTATAGCTAATTTGAAAGATAAAGAGATAATGGTTGATAGTAAATCTACATTTAATGATTTCTATACAGGAAGTCTTTCTAAAATAGCATCAAGAACTGAAACTGCTAATGCCGAAACAGAAAAGCAGACAGTTGTTATGGAATATCTTGAAAAATTAAGACAATCAGTATCTGGTGTTAATTTAGATGAAGAAGTTGCTCAGATGGCTATGTATCAGCATGGTTATAATGCTTCTGCTAGGGTTGTAAGTGTGATGGATCAGCTTCTTGATGTAGTAATAAATAGAATGGGTGTGTAAGTAATATATAGTTTTAGGGCGGTATCTATTCATTTAGGTACCGCCATTTTTTATTTTTATTTAAGTAAAAAATATGATACTTTTTTACTTAATATCTCTTTACAGCTATTAGTTTTAAATATATTATATTTATAAATCTTTAAAATATATATTTCCGATTCCGATACTAATTACACAGGAGCATTTTGAAATGAGTATAAAGATTCGTATAATTTTAATAATAGTTGGAGTTATGGTTCTAGTTGCTGCAAGTACCAACTTTTTAAGTACTACTTTAAATACAGAAAACTTTTCTGCTATTACAGAAAGAAGTTTAGACAATAGATTTAGATTAGTAGTTAGAGAATTTGATTATAATATAATGTTGGCAAGAGAAGAAGCAGGCAAGATTGCTACAACTCTTTCTGTTGCTTATAATGATAGTATTAAAAATTCTAATTTAGAGGATAGAGATAATTATTTACGTAAATTTTTAGCTGCTACTGTGAATGAATCGCAATTATATTTTGATAGAATTATTAGTATAATGTTCCATCCATTAGTTATTGATGATGGTAATGATAATCTTGCTACATATAGATACTCTACTATTGATAATAAATATTCTAAATTAAGTATTACCAATCAAATTATGTGGGTTAATCTTACCAATAATTATGATAAATTAGATAGAACTCCTCTTTTTAGAAGAATGCTCAATTCATATATTGAAAATGATAATGTAGGTTCTACTTTTAATATATCAGCAACTATATCTGATATAGTGAATAATAGAGTGATTGGTTTGGCTAATGTAGGGGTATTATTCAATTATTCTATGCAAAATGTAAAAGATATTTTAAATATAGAAGGTGCTGATTTATTAATAATAGATAAGAAGAATTCAACTATTATAAATTCTAAAAATAGTGCTAATATTAGTGATAAAGTAGAGCTTTTATATCCGAATGCTTATGAAACATTCAGTTCCACTTTAAATACTGGAGATGTTATAATAAATGATGTAGAAATTAATGATGTTACTTATAAATCTTATGTTACTACTATTGCAGGACTTATTAATATAGTAATGATTGTACCTAATTCATACTTTACATTACAAATAAGAGATATGAATAACTCTATATTCTATACTATTATGATAGCATTCTTAATGGCTATCGTGGCAATTACATTTTTTATCAAGCTATTATTCGGTTCTATTACAAAAATATCAGATGCTATAGGAAATTCTGTAGATAATAAGGATTTAACAGTTGATATACCTGCTATTTCTGGAGGCGATGAAATAGGGGAGATGACAAAGTGGGTTGGACTTTTAAATAACTCTCTTCAAAATATACTTTCAAGTGTAAAGAGAACTATTTTAACTTCCAAAAAACAAAGTGATACATTATCCAAAAAGATAAGCGATAATATGGAAATAATATACGGCATTAATAATAATATAGAAATTATTAAAAATAATACTAATGATGGATTAAGCCAAGTAGAAATTGTAGAAAGCAGTAACCAAAATATCCAAGAATATATATCTTCAAATACAAGCAATATTGATTTACTTGAAAGAGATACAATAGAACTTCAAAATAAAATCATTGAAGAAGGTGAAAATATAGAACAGATAGCTACTGCTGTTGAGGAAATGAGTAAAACAATAGAAAATATAGATGCCATTATTTCTAAAGCTACAAATAAAGCTAAAGATTTGTCCCTTGCTTCTGTAAAAAGTAAGGAAAAAATGCAGGCGACTTCTATGGCTACAGGAGATTTGAGAAATGCTTTAGGATTCATTTCTAACTTCGTAAGTTCTATTAGAAATATTGCCCATCAAACAAATCTTTTGGCTATGAATGCTGCTATTGAGGCGGCTCATGCTGGAAAGTATAGTTCTGGTTTTGCTGTAGTTGCTGAAGAGATTCGTAAATTATCAGAAGTTTCAAACGAACAGGCGGATAATGCTAATAAAGTACTTCAGAATATTGAAGAAAAAATCATTATTACTACTAATGACTTAACAGAATCTACTGAACAATTTGATATACTTACTAAAGATGTTCAAGAAGTTACTGAGATAATGGATACTGTGCATATATCTTCTGTGGAACAATTAAAAGCTATTAATGAGATAGTAGATTCTATAACAAAAATATCTCAATCAAGTGGGCATATTAAAACTCAGTATATTGATATGGCAGATAAACTTGGAAACATAAGAAATAGTCTTGAAGTTCTTAATAATATTTCTATTTCTACTTCTAAAACTATGAATAAACTGAAAACTATATCCGAGTCTATATATGCTAGTGTTGGAAGTATTTCTGAAAGTTCAAATGATCTTTCTAGTTCTACTAATAGTATGAATAAATTTGCCAATGATAATAATAGATTATTATCAGGACTTGAGGCTGAAATATCACAATATAAAATTAAAGATATTAAAGGTAAGAAAGATGCAGTTACACAGAGAGTAAGAGGTATAACATTAATAATATTAAAAGAATTTATAAAGACAAAATTTGGAGAAGAAGGTTATCAGAGATGGGTAACAGAGATGGAACCTTCATCTGCTTTAATATTTAAAAATGAAATATCAAGTAAAGAATGGTATCCTTATATGACATCATTCCATAAACCTTATAAATTGGTTTGTGATTTATTCTATTCAGGTGCCAATACTGGTATTAAAGAAATTTCAGAATATCATTATCATCAGATAATTCCTAAATATATAAGACCTTTGCTGTTCTTTGCTCCTAAACACTTTGCTTTGACTTATGCAGCTGAACATATATTCCCTGATTTATTTGATCCTTCTAAAATAGAATTGATTAAAGCTAGAAAAAAATTATTAGTATTGCATCTTACTAATTTTAATGAAGATCCTGAAGTCATTGAGCTTGCAATACTTGCTTGGTATAGTTTATTACTTGAATCTTTAACACATATAAGATCTAGTATGGAAATTACTAAATCTATTAAAGATGGTGAGGCTTATACTGAATTTGTACTTAAGTGGTAATACCAAATAATAATATTTTTTGATTTAGAAAAGTTTTAAATATTCAATTATTAATTATTTTGTATTTTCAAAATATATTATACCATATTTGTAATGAAATTATGGAGATTCTATGATAAAAAAAATTAATGATATTACAAAAACTTTAGGTTTTAAGATACTTATAATAGTTATATTGGGACTTCTGCTTTTAATACCAATGGCTTTTATAAATAGTGTTGTAAGAGATAGAATTAATTATCAAAGAGAGGCAGTATCTTCCATAATAGAGCCTGTAGGAGATAAAGCTAATATACAAGGGGTAGTTATAGCAATACCGTATTTAACTAGAGTTGTAGATAGTGAAACTAAAGAAATAAAATATGTAAGAAAATATATTTTTTATATGCCTAATAAATACAATGTTTCAGGAGATGTTGAAGTTTCTAGTTTAAGCAGAGGTATATTTAAAGCTCCTATTTTTAAGTCAAAATTAAATATCATTGGAAACTTCGATAAATATAATGTAGAGATATACAATTTAGATGAAAATAATACTTCTATACTATATGATGAGGCTATGATTATATTAGGTATAGGAAATAAAAAAAATCTTATGAAACTTCCTAGTATATTGATTAATGGTAATGAAGAACTTAAATATTATGAGAAAAATATTAATATAAATTTGAATATGTTTAATAATAAGTTTTTATATACAATTTCAAAAGATAAAATATTAAACGGTTTTGATTTTAGTATAACTATGGATATACAGGGAGGAAACTCTTTAATAATAACTACTTTAGCTTCTGAAAACAATTTTAAAATATCTTCAAAATGGAAAGATCCTAGCTTTACAGGTGGATTTTTACCGACTAAGAGAGAAGTTAATAATGAAGGATTTAATGCTGAGTGGAATATAGCTAGTTTTAATACTTCATTTACTAAATATTGGACTAGTGATGAAAATGCTAATAAGTCAGATGATAAGTATTGGAATGAGGATGAAAATATAAATAACAGCAATAATAATGTTTTTATATCTTTTCTTTTGCTAAATGATAATTATCAAAAGATTTCAAGAAGTGTAAAGTATGTGATACTTTTTATATTCATACCGTTTTTTGTATTATTTTTATGCGAAGTGCTTTCAAAGAAAAGGATTCATCCTGTGCAGTATATACTTATAGGAATAGCTAATGCGATATTTTATCTTTTACTTTTGGCAATATCAGAACATCTTCATTTCAATTTAAGCTATTTTTTCAGTGCTTTAATGGTAACATCTTTAACTTCTATTTATATAGGATATATAATCAAATCTCATAAATACACTATATCAATGGCAGTGGTAGAGGCTTTGATTTATATATTTTTATTTGGTATACTTCAGCTTACTGATTATGCATTGCTTATGGGTACATTGGGATTATTTGTAGTGATTGCTCTTGCTATGTATTTTACACGAAATGTTGATTGGTATGGAGAGAATAGCTAATAATTTTTTAATTAAAAAATAAATCTGGATATTGCAAAAGTTACTTTTTAATCTTCTCTCTATCCCACCCTTTAGATTTATTGTTTTTATTTGAGATTAAAAATTTTCTTTATTTTTTGCTTAAAATAAAAAAAACATCTCCCACCCAAATTGTTGAAAAAATTTTGAATTTCATTAACGCACGGTTAATGGATTATTATATATAATTTAAATTGAATTAATAACTACACTTATATTTTTAATTTTATTCTGCGTGCGGTTATATGCACTATAAATTTGAAAATCACTTGGGTGGGTATTATAATTTCTGTTTAGGCGGTAAAAAATAAATAATTGCAATTCATAGTAAAGTAGTAAATTTAAAAGGGCGGGCTTCAGAAATAATTTATGCTTTATCAATAATTATTTGACTTTCTAAATACAAAAATAATTTTCTCCATTGTATAAATCATATCCTATATTATGTTTTAATTTGAAATATGTAGGATTTGCTATAAATTATACTTTTAAATTTTCCCATTTTTACTAGTTTTATAAATGTTTTTCATTTCAGGATTCATTTCTTTTAATATACTTTTATTGTATTCATAAAAATCATACAGCCCAATTAATTATTATATTTGGAATTTTTTTCTAAAATTATGTTTTTATATAAATAAAAAAATATTGCAAAAATTATAATCTCATATATATTATAGCTTTCTAATTTATTAATTTGTATTAATAAAAAATGGTATAAGGAATGTATTTATGGAAAAGTTTTTCAAACTGAAAGAGAATGGTACTAATATTAAGACTGAGATAATAGCAGGCTTTACAACATTTATGACTATGGCTTATATATTGGCTGTAAACCCAGACACGCTTGCTAAAGCTGGTATGGATAAAGGAGCCATTTTCACAGCTACAGTAGTATCTGCAATAATAGCAACATTGATAATGTCATTACTTGCTAATCTTCCTTTTGCTTTAGCACCTGGTATGGGACTTAATGCATTTTTTGCTTATACCGTAGTTATTGGTATGGGATATAGCTGGCAAACTGCTTTAACGGCGGTATTTATAGAAGGTATTATATTCTTAGTTCTCACAATTTTTAATGTAAGAGAGGCTATAGTTAATAGTATACCTGTTAACATGAAAAGGGCTATTTCTGTTGGAATAGGTTTATTCATAGCTTTCATAGGACTTCAAACTTCTGGTATTATAGTTAATAATGATGCTACTTTATT
>NZ_JARHYI010000092.1 GCF_029258575.1 Brachyspira sp.
TTTTTTTCTGTTGTGTATTATACTGTTTCATAGATATTCCTTTTTGTTTTTTTTAGCAATTTAAATTATAAGGAATATCTCATTTTTTTTAAACTAAAAGTGTGCAATATCTATGGAACTTAAACAAGGAACATTCGATATATAAACATTTATTTTATATTTATTTTTCATATTTTTAGAGTTATATATATTAGTTGCCTTAGCAAGTCTATCATTAAACTTTTCTACTAAAAAATCTGCATCATTAACTTTAGGAGCTAATATAACTTCCTTCAATGCTTTATTATCAAATATATAAAGATAATTTTTATATGAACGTTTCATTTTTTCATCTATATGCAAAGGATCGCTGCCGTATTCTATAAGCTGTATTATACGCATTTCCTGCTCTTCTACAAATGAAGAATCCTTCATAAGGTATTGAATATTCATAAGAAGCTGATACGATAATGATAATTCCTCTGAATTAAACTTTTTTATAATTGCAAACATAGAATTGAATATATAACCTATATTATTTTTTAATTTATCATAAAATGTTTTTCCCTCATTCCAAATCTTATATTCTTTATTTAAATTGATTATAAGATTATCATAATCAGATTCACAAGGATTAAATATTATTTCATTATTTTTATTATTATAATAAAGTACAAAATATAAAGGCAATGTCTGCTCATCATAAAACTCTATATTAGAATAATTATTTTTATCATAAGAAAATGAAAATAATATATTACTGTCCAAATTATTAAAAGATGTATCAAAAAATGATTTATCAAATACCAAGCAGCATCCAGTACCCTCTTTATTATCAGATTTTCCATATAATCTATACATAGTTAATGAATCTTTACATCTGCTGAATGATGTTTGCAATGCTATAAAATTATTAATACTTCCATATTTAGAATTGACATAATTATTTCTAAGAAGATGCATTAATATTTTTCCTTCTTTTGGGTCATTAGCATTTTTTACGCTTGTCATTCTAAGTTTATTTTTCTTTAAATATGTACTGTATGTGGAATTATCTAATTTTTCGTATCTTTTATCGAAAGCCATATCATTAAAAACTTCTATACTTGTATAATGAGATATTTCATTAATCTTATCATTATCCTTTACAGAAACTAAATACAAAAATATATATTGTAATATCCAGAGTTTTTTTAATCTTGATATATCTTTAATATCTCTAACTATAAAATTAAAATACTCTTCTTTTTCTATAGTCCAAAAACTATTTTCTTTCAAAATAATATCAATTATTTTTTCGATATTTATATAATCTATGAATCTTGATACAATATTAAATATATTAACATTCTTTGATTCTTTAATATCTAAAAGTAAAGCTAAAGCACAATCATACTGCTCTAAACCTATTAATGCCTCAGATTTTAGTGAATATATTCTATCGTATATAGTGTCATCTTGCTGAATGATATGCAATTCAATATATTCTCTATCTATTAATTCTTTATCTATTAGCTCTTTATTTTTTACAATGGTATCTCCTTTTGAATTACTTTCATTCAAAATCAAAAGAGATTTATCAAGATACTCTATAGCTTCCTGATACCTTTTTAAATTAATAAGAAGGCTAGCTTTATTTAAATATATCACTTCTAAAGATTTATTTATTTTTATAGCCTTATCATAAATAAGAAAAGCCTCATCTATTCTTGCAAGCTTCTCCAAAACCATAGCTACATTCAAATAAGCATAATCATATCCAAGTTCCAATGCTCTATTAAAATAAAATAAAGCATCTTCATATCTTTCTAATTTTGAATATATAATACCTATATTGAAATATGATATTTCAGATTTATCATTGATTTCAAGTGCCATATTAAAAGCATATAAAGCCTCATCAAATACCATAAGCTTTGCAAGTATTATTCCTTTATTAATAAAAGCCTTTTCATAGAGAGGATTTATTTCTATAGCTTTAGTATAATACTCTATTGATTCTTCATATCTATTTAAATAATATAATGTTAATGCTGTTTTATAATAACTTCTTGCAAAATATCTATCTTTATAATTAGTATCAAATAATTTATCATAATTTTCAAAATAACTTATTATCTTTAAATATATTCTAAGAGCTGAAGAATACTTTTCCAAATTAAAATAAAATCTAGCCTGAACAAACATACTATCTATTCTGTCTTTAATCATAAATTATTCTCCAATATTTATTATATGATTTCATTATAAACTATTTTTTAATAATATAAATAAAAAGAATAAAATATCATTGATAATTTTTTTATATGTTATTTTTACTATATAAAGCAATATTTATAATAAGTATTTATAAAATGAGAAATAGCAATAAAGTATTTTTTTGGAAATTTTGAGGAGATTCATTCCAGAAGTATTAGCAAAATTATCAATTGAATAGGAAGAAGCTTTTTTGCATTATATAGATGATAAGTGATTTTTTAAGCTAACTTTAAGAATTAAGAGTTGATTTTATAGGCAGCCCAACTCCTTCAATGTATGCCAAAAATTTATCTGAAAGTATTGGAGTGTGAAAGATATATATCAAATTGGAAGTACTTGCACAAATACAGATGCAATAAAATTAATAATTCTATAGGATAGGTATTATTGGCAAAAAAGATGAGTAAAAAATTATAGCTGAAACTTGTTCTGGTCAGCATAGACTTGCAACCACTGCAGATTGTGCCAAACTGAGATTAATATGCTATATTTATATGTGGAAATTTATATATAAATACAGCAGACTAGTGTAGCTTCTATGGAATTAAAGTACTAAATACAGTTATAAAATATACAAGAATACAAAATAAAGAAGTGCTTCTACAATAGTACTGCTAAAACTTCTATCAATACTCCTCTCCTATAACATCAATAAAAAAGCATATAAGTATAGCAGTATAAGACCTATATAAACAAGTAACAATAAACACATAGATGAAAATACATCTGTAGCTATTAATAGATAAAAAATCTATAATCATTTGTATTCAAAAATTGAAAGATACAAATAAACCTATTTGAATTAATGATATATTGCAATTCTTTTGAAATACTATAAATATAAGAAGAGAAAATATATTGATAATAGCCTAAGTTACATATCCGTTATAACTTGCATATAATGTATGAGTATGATTAAGTTTCATAATAAAACTAT
Source organism: Brachyspira sp. (assembly GCF_029258575.1). GTDB lineage: Bacteria > Spirochaetota > Brachyspiria > Brachyspirales > Brachyspiraceae > Brachyspira. The sequence goes on from NZ_JARHYI010000092.1 coordinate 3,176, forward strand.
TTTGAAATAACCTTTCCGTCTATATTAGCAAAAGGTACATTACCAAAATCTCTACTGTCATATCCATAATCTCTATTATCAGAAAGAACGAAATATTCATTGTAGCCTATAATATAAGGTCCGAAATTATCTCTTGTAGAAATTTCTTTATCCAAAATTCTGCTGTCAAAATCGGCATTAGCCCAAGGTTCATTCAAAATTTCACCATTTATATAAACAACTTTATTTTTTATTTCTATAGTTTCATTTGGAAGTCCTACTATCCTTTTTACTAAATATCTAGTTTTTGATATATTTAAATTTCCAAAAGAAAAAAAGTAAACAAAATATGATACGAATCTCTTTATAAAAAATTCTTTCTTTGTTCTAGGATCCACTACAAATACAATATCTCCCCTTTTAGGTCTTGAGAAAACAATTGTCTTTCCTGTAAGAGATGAAACAAAAGGTTTTATAGTAATTCCATATCTTAATTTGGAAGTAATTAATATCTCATTAGGCTCTATAGTATTCATCATAGTAGAGCTTTTCATTCTGTCAAATCTTACAAATAAAATCAATATTCCAAATAAAATAAATGTTATAATAAAACCAAATACAAGCCTAGCAATAGCCCTATAAAGTAAACTATTACTTCTATAATATATAAAAATAAAAGGCTTTAATATAGATTTTATAGCATTTCTTTTTTCTTTTTTTATTTCTTCTCTGTCATAAGAATAATTCATCTATAATTGATGACCTCTGTAATTGAAAATATTTTAAGATTTTTTAGCCTGATGCTCGCTGTTTTCTAAAGCTGCAGGAACGGCAGGCACAACAATATAACCATACTCTCCGCTTCTGCATAAATCCATTATCACTTCATTATTTAATGTATCACCCTGAACATCTTCTCTTAAATATTCAGGTAAATCTATAACATGATATAGAGGATCAATACCATCAACATTAACTTCAAATAAATCCTCTATAAATTGTAAGTCTTTATTCAATCTATCTAACATTTCATCTTTTTGATTTTCTTCTATTCTTAATCTTGTTTGATATAAAAGTGCTTCTAATTCTTCTCTATCTGTAGTCATTATTATATCCTTAAAATTATAATATAAACATAATATACTATAATCAATATTTTTTCAATAGTACATATTCTATTGATGCATACTAATATGATTAAATTTATAGAATAAAGTAATTTTTTTATAAATAAATAAAAAATAAATATTATTTTAAATTATTATGTTTTAGGCATTTAAATTTTATGTAAAGTATTGTATCATTTTTTTAAAATTAATTAACATAACATAATCTAATAATTAAAAATATGCTAAAAAATACCGTTATTTATAGCATTGATAATTTTTTTTATTAATATAATATTGCTGTATTAATAATAATTCTTAAAAGGTAAAAGGTTTATTTATGAATTTTTTGGAAATAGAATTGAATAAAGATAAAAAAATAATAAGTGAGGATTTTAAATATAGGAAGAGATTGATAGTTGTATTTATAATATCAATAATAGTAGCAGCCTTATTATTAATAAGATTATTCTATTTGCAAATAATAAGAAATGAACATTATGACAGCCTTGCTAGAAATAACAAAGAACAAATAATACCTATAGATGCCTACAGGGGTGAAATTTACGATAGAAATGGAATTATAGTAGCAGAAAATATAAAAACATACACTATGTATATGATTCCAGTTTATTTACCTAAAAACTATTTTGAAAGAGAAGAATTATTATATAGAGTGTCAAAAGTATTTAATATAGATTTGGGACATATAAAATCTAGTTTAGAAAAAGTATCAAAAAACAGCTATGAATCCGTTGAAATATCAGAAAATATATCAATGTCTCAAATGAGTTATTTAGCTGAGAGATCCGAAGAATATCAGGGTGTATATTATGGCAGTAAATCTGTAAGACATTATCCTTTAGGCGAAACTATGACGCATGTATTAGGGTACATAGGTAATATTTCTCAGGAAGAATTTGAAAGCAAGCAGGCCGAAGGATACAGAAGAAATAGTGTAGTAGGTAAAGAAGGAGTTGAGCAATTCTATGATAAAGAGCTTAGAGGAATAGACGGATACGAACAATGGATAGTAGACTCAAGAAACAGAGTAAAAGAAACTATAACACCAGCTATAGGTAAGCCTATACCAGGAAAAAAACTTATATTGAGTATAGATTCTAAAATACAGAAGGATGCAGAAAATCTAATAAGAGGTCAGGTAGGTACTATAATAGTATCAAAGCCTACAACAGGAGAAATACTTGCTATGGTAAGCTCTCCTTGGTATGATCCTAATATATTTATAGGTAAGATAGATAAACAAAAATATGCAGAACTTATAAATAATCCTGCCAATCCATTTTGGAATAAAGCTATAAGAGGAAGATATCCCCCTGCTTCAACATTCAAATTAGTAACAGCTGTAGGAGCATTAGCAGAAAAAAGAATAGGTATTAATACTACAAGATACTGTGGTGGCGGTATGCTTCTTGAAAATAGATTCTATAGATGTACAGGTCAGCATGGATATGTAAATATGTACAAAGCTATACAATTTTCATGCAATACATATTTCTATAATTTAGCATATGAATTAGGACCTAATTTCATTAAGAGATATGCTGAAATGTTAGGTTTTGGTGATGTTGCAGGTATAGATTTACCTGGTGAAAAAGTAGGAGTTGTACCTAGTGCCGATTGGAAAAGAAGAAAAATTGGTGAATATTGGTGGGATGGAGATACTATTCAATATGTTATAGGACAGGGTTATATGTCAGCTACTCCTATAGCTGTTCATATGGCAACTTCTGCCATAATAAATGATGGTGTTATGTACAGACCTCATGTTGTAAAAGAAATAAGAAGTTCTCAAACAGATGAAGTTATATATAATAATGATAAAGTAATAATAAAAAAATTGGATATAGATAAAAATATATTCACTGTAGTAAAAGAAGGAATGAGAATGGCTGTATCAGGCGGTACTGCAAGAAATGGTGCTTGGTCGCCTAATATCAAATTGGCAGCGAAAACAGGTACTGCTCAAAATGCTCAGGGTAAAGACCATACTTGGGTTACTATATTTGGACCTTATAATACAAGACCTACAGATGATATGATAGCAGTTACTGTTATGTTAGAGCATAGTGGTGGTGGTGGTGGTGCCACTGCAGGACCTATTGCAACTGCAATGCTTCGTTCTATATTGGGGGGTGAGGACGCTGTAGATGCTAGAAATGTTATATATGCTAGAATGCAGTATATTTATCAGCAAATAAGACTTGCAAGAGAACAGATGAGAGCAACTCAGGAAAATGGAGAGAATTTAGAAAATATTGATGGAAATCAGAAAGAAGAAAAAGAAAAAAATGAACAAGATGAGAGGATAAAATATGAATGATAAAAAAGAATTAAAAAAACTATTTGTCTTCGATTGGAAAATATTAGCAGCTGTAATATTTTTAATGGTTGCAGGAGCTATAGCCGTATATTCATCAACATATTCTCCAGAATCTGGTAAAACTAGTTGGATGTTTTTGAAATTTATTTTTTTCTGTGCAACAGGATTAGTATTAACATTTATAAGTATGTTTATAAACTATACAAAATTAGCAGAACATAGAATGTCTTTATATATACCTATGCTTGGCGTTTTAATATTAGTTTTAATACCGGGGATAGGAACTACTGTAAATGGTAGTAGCAGTTGGTTATTTGGTATGCAGCCTTCTGAATTTGGTAAAATAGTAGTTATAATTTTTTTGGCTGGATATTTGGATCAAATAGGAGATAGAATAAAAGAAATAAAATATTTTGCATTAGCTGGTATTTTTATTGCAATTCCTATAGGTTTAGTATTGCTTCAGCCAGATTTAGGTACAGTTCTTGTATATTGTTTCATAGTATTTATAATGCTTTTTGTTGGTGGAGTACCTACAAGATATATTATTGCTTTAATAAGTATAGGAGTTATAGGACTTTCTATACCTATGTTTCTAGAATATAAAAGAATGTCTGATGATATAGATAATATTCTTTTCAATTTCTTTTCTCAAAGAATATATATAGGATATTTAGCTGGGATATTTTTATTTATATCAGCACTTCTTCTTACATTAAATTTCTATATGAATAGTAAATATGTTGGTTTATTATCATTCACTTTTTTTGTATTATTTTTATGTGTAGGAGCAGCTCTTACATTTGATATAGGATTAAAAGAATATCAAAAACAAAGATTATTAGTATTTATGAATCCTCAATTAACAAGATTAAGTTCAGGTTATAATATCATACAGTCGCTTATAGCTGTCGGAAGCGGAGGATTGCTGGGCGAGGGATTTCTAAATGGGAGTCAGTCCCAATTAAACTTCATTCCGCAGCAGGTAAATGACTTTATATTTTCTAACATATGTGAGGAATGGGGATTTCTTGGAAGTGCTGCGGTTGTTCTTGCCTATGCTGTTATATTTATAAGAGGAACTATGGCAGCATATTTTGCTAAAGACAGACTCGGTGCTTTAATTGTATCAGGTGTAATAGCTATGTTCTTATGCCATGTTATCATTAATATTGGTATGGTTGTAGGAATGATGCCTATTACAGGTTTAACTCTTCCATTTATAAGCAGCGGAGGTTCTTCTATATGGACTTTTTCTATATCGATAGGTTTAATATTCAATGTAGAAGCTAGAAGATATGTTCATTAGAAGTTATTAATATGAAAAAGAATATTTTAACAGAGAAAGTCTTAATTGTAGACTCTAATATAGATTATGCTAAATTCCTTCAGAATTTTTTAAAAGAATCGGGATATTTATCTTATATAGCTTTATCATATGAAGAGGCTATCAATATGGCATACGATAAAATACCTGATTGTATATTGGTTGATTATATGCTTCCGAATGCAGGAGCTCCAAGACTTTCAGAACATATAAAAAAAGATAATATATTAAAAAATATAGCAGTACTTTTTCTTACAGCAACAAACAATAAAACTGAATTTCTCAAAGCTTATGAATGTGGGGCTGACGGATTTTTCTTAAAATCAATGGATACAGATATTTTACTCTATAAAATGAAATCATATATAAGATTAAAAAAAGTTATAGAATCAAATATAATGTATATGAATATGATAAAACAGGATATTGAATATGCATCAAGGCTACAAAGGACAATACTATCTTATGGAAATACTTCAATACCTAAAAATGAAATATCCATTTTTCATTATGCTCCTAATGAAGTATCAGGAGATTATAGTGGAATAAAAAATATTAACAATAATTGCTATTCAATACTCCTTGCAGATGTTTCTGGACATGGAGTAGCAGCAAGTATGCTTACTATATTGATAAAATCTTTTTTTGATTCATATATTAGTATTTATAATAATAACACATCTCCTTCAGCTTTTATTAAGGAACTTAATAATTTTTTCATAGAAGAGAATTTTGATAAAAATTTATTTGCTTCTGTATTTTACGCTGTATACAATAATGATACAGGAGAGTTTATATGCTCTTCTGCTGGATCGCCTAAACCGTTATATAAATCTAAAGATGAAATAGAAGAAATTGATGTCGGAGGTCCGCTAATCGGAATGATGGAGAACATAGAATATTCTGAAACAAAAATCAAATTAAATCATAATGATATACTATTCATATTTACAGACGGTGCTTATGAAATCTTTAATAAAGAAGGGAAAATGTTTGGAGATGAACTTTTAAAAAAAGTATTTATGAAACATTCACATAAAGATGTTAATGTTATAAAAGATAGCATAATAAAAGAGTTAAAATCATTCTCAAATAATATATTATCTGATGATATAAGTATGATAATATTAAGAAGAACTAATTAATAAAAATATCACATTAAACATTACATATTTATAAAAATATATACAATATAACATCAAAATCATTTTTTTGTAAAAAAAATTAAATTTATATGTATATAAATTTGACATACAAATATATTTTTCTATACTAATTTAATAAATAATAGTATAGGAGTATATAGCATGAATAATGAAGTAAAAGTAACACACACATTAGCAGACCCATCACCGTATGGTTTATTTGGTCTTGCAGTAATCACTTTTGTAGCCTCTTCTCAAAAACTAGGAATTACAACAGGGGTATCAGGACTTATACCTTGGGCTATATTTTTGGGATGTATTCCTCAATTTGTTGCTGCAATTGTAGATTTTAAAAAGGATAATGTATTTGGAGCAACTGTATTCGGTTCTTTCGGATTATTTTGGTTTGCTGTAGCTTTTATATGGCTGATATCTGTAGGTGTATTTGGAGAAGATATGAAAGCTTCTCTTGATATGAGGCAATTCGGTTTTGCATGTATAGCATATTTATTTCTTGTAATACCTTTGACTTTCGGTGCTGCTGAAGCTCATAAAGTATTATTCTATATATTTATTGCTGTAGATATATTATTAGTTGCTATGGCATTAAACTATTTGGGAGTAGCTCCTAAAGAAACTCAGCTTGTTGCAGGAATATCTGAATTAGCTGCTTCTTTAATAGGATTCTACGGATGTGCTGCTGGCGTATTAAATAAAAATTTAGGAAGAGTTGTACTTCCTGTTGGTAAACCGTTGGGAATATTCAAAAAATAAATTAACAAAAAATATAATAAGGTCATATATATTTTTTATATATGACCTTTTTTTCTTGCATATTTTTATATAATAACTTAAAAAATATGATAACTAAATATTTTATTATTACGATAATAATTATGATAACAAAATACTAGTTGACATATTATTATTTTTTCTATATTATGTTATCATAATATTTATATTTGCAGCAAGGTGATTAAAGGTTATGAGATTAAAAATAGGAATTTTAACTATAGTAAATTTAATAGCATTCATAGCACTATTATATATGTTTGATATATTTGGTGTTGTTAATTATTATACTTTAATGCGTAATAAAATAGCACCTAATGTACCAGGATTCTTAACAAGATTCACACAAAAACAAAGAGTAGAAGATATGACTCTTCTTGCAAGAGATGATTTAAATAAAATGAGAGAATCATTTAATTTGAGAGAAAAAGATTTACAAGCTCAGGAATCTTTAATAGCAAGCAGAGCAATAGAATTGAATACTCAATCAGAATTAATAGAACAAGACAGACAAAATCTTTTGAATGCTTGGTCTAATTATCAGGCTACTATGGATGAATCTTCTCAGTATCAGTTAGTATTAACAGATTTAGCTAATAAAATCAACAGTATGCCTCCTCAAAACTCTGTGGCATTACTTAATCAATTGGCGGCAAATGGTTCTGATGATTTGGTAATAGATGTATTATTAGAAATGGATTCAATAGCTGCTGCTGAAGGAAGAAACAGTACAACTTCTTACCTATTAAGTTTGATGGATCCGAATGTTGCTGCTAGAATATTAGAGAAATACGAAGCTAGATCAAATCAGGGAAATAATACTGTGCCTTCTTCACCTAATGATTTCCCTAATTATATGCCTGATGATATGAATAATGATGCTATGCTTAATGAAGGTATAATGGATTTGGGGGCATAAAAACTTATTAGTAAAAAATAATGAGCCGTTTCTAAATATTTTAGGAGCGGCTTTTTTATTTTAACCGAATTTAAAATCAAGATTGACAAATAAAGAATTATAGGGTATAACTTCATTTATCATAATTGGAGTTTTTTATATATGCTAAGATTGGCTTTAATATTTATTATATTATTTTCTTTTAATCTTTATTCTCAAAATATTGATAATAAGCCTATGAAGATTAATGAGAAATATTTTACAGATGACGGCAATTTAAAAAATAATAAAGAATTATCACTTTACGCCATCAGAAAAATCAGATTTACAGATAAATCATCTTATGAAATGTTTATATCAAAGAATAATTATTGGTATTATTACACTCTTTTTCAAATAGAACAAAATAATAAATATAAATATATTGGAACTATTGCTTTAAAAAGTTTTAATAATAATATAGAAGGGCTTATTGGAAATATAGTTTATAAAGATAATTATTTTACTATAGAGCATAGTGTAATGTCTGATTTGAAAATGTATATAACATTCAAATATAATAATGATAAAAAAATATATTTAGATAAAGTAAGTATGATTATACAAACTGTTGATGCAAGTACAATAACAGATACCAATGATATAAAAATCACTCCTAAGCAGATTAACGGAAATATAGTACCTAATAAAATTTTATATAAAGATGTTACAATAGACATGATAACAAGATTATTAAGTTTGGATATATAAAAATAATATGAGAGTATTTTTAGCATTAAACTTAAATCAGGAAATAAAAAATAAATATTCTAATCTTTTACAAATGAATGAAAAAACTTCAGAGTTCAAAAAAGTATCAAAAGATAAAATGCATATAACATTAGCATTTTTTAATAATATAAAAGAAGAACAAATAGAGTTGGTAAAAAAAGAAGTGATAAACTCCTCCCCTACCCCATTCAATATAAACTTTGAAAATATTTCCTACTTCACAAATAAATTTAAAGATATAAATGTAATATTCGTTAAAGCAGTAAGTGAAGAATTAGAAAAATATGTAAAAACTTTAAGAAGTAATTTAGATAATATAGAGAATCTTAAATATGATAAAAAAGATTTCAAATCGCATATTACATTAGCAAGAGTAAAAAAAATATATGATAATGAAAAATTAAAAGAGCAAATCGAAGAAATTAATAATTTAAACTTTAGTAAATCATCTTTCAAAGCCAATTCAATAACTTTATATTCAAGCGATTTTTATAATTATACAGAAATTTTTAATATCAATTTTTAATTCCATATAAATAAATGATTATTTACATTTTTATCAATTAAAGTATAATAAAAAATAAACATAATAATTCTTAATGATAAAGGTAAATTAATCTATGAATAAAATAAATAAAATATATATAGGATATCCTCCATTTAAAAGCGACAGAGGAGTAGCATTATTATCACAAAACAGACAATTTCAATGGTTCAAAAGTCCAACATACATTTATCCTGTTGTTCCTGCTACGGCTGCCACTATGATAAAGAATGCAGGATATGATGTTGATTTCGTTGATGCTATAGCTAGAAATATGACTGAAAAAGAATGGTATAGATATTTAGATGAAAAAACTCCAGATTTATTATTCTTTGAAGTAAAAACTCCTGTTATATATAAAGCTTGGAAAATAGCTGATGATTTGAAAGCTAAATACCCAAATATGATAGTGGTTATTGCTGGCGATCATGTTACCGCTATGCCTGAAGAAACTATGAATAACTGTAAAGTTGATTATTTATTAATGGGAGGAGATTATGATTTTCTTCTTCTTAATTTAATAGAATACTTAAACGGCAAAGCTCAATTAGAAAAAGGTATATATTACAGAGAATCTGGAAGCATAAAAAATACGGGATTCTTTGAATTAAGACATGATTTGAAAAGTCTTCCATTCATAGACAGAGATTTAACAGAGTGGCAAAGATATGCATATGATAATGGTAATTTCAAACGCATTCCAGGTACTTATATAATGGCGGGAAGAGACTGCTGGCATCATAGATGTACTTTCTGTTCTTGGACTGGAATATACACAAACTTCAGAGCTAGAACCGCTGAAAATGTTGTAGATGAAGTGGAGTTTCTTTATAATAAATATAATATCAAAGAGATAATGGATGATACAGGTTGTTTTCCTGTAAAGAAATGGCTTAATGATTTCTGTAATTTTATGATAGATAGGAAATTAAATAAAAAGGTTAATATAGACTGCAATATGCGTTTTGGGGCTTGTAATGAAGATGAATACAGACTCATGAAAAAAGCAGGTTTCAGATTCTTGTTATTTGGTTTGGAGTCAGCAAGTCAAACTACATTAGATAGACTCATAAAAGGAAATAAAGTTGAAGAGATACTTCCTTCTTGTAAGGCTGCTTCTGATGCTGGGCTTTCTCCTCATATCACTGTAATGCTTGGCTATCCTTGGGAAACTGAAGAGGATATTGAAAAGACTTATGAACTTACTAAAAAACTTCTTCTAAAAGGCTATGCTAAAACTATGCAAGCTACAATAATAATTCCTTATCCTGGTACTGAATTATTTAATCAATGCAAAAGAGAAAATTGGCTTACCACTAAAAATTGGGAAGATTATGATATGCGAAGTGCTATTATGAAAACAGATATAGGCGAAGAAAAAATAAAATCTTGGGTACAGAAACTTTATAATTTGAGTTTTACTCCGCAGTTTTTAATGCATAAGGTATTATCTATAAGAGATTTGGATGATATAAAATACTATTTAAGAGCATTCAAAAAAGTATCAAGCGGACATTTAAAAGATTTTGCATAAAATTAAAATAATTAATCTGTTAGTATTAAATAATGCTGACAGATTAATTTAATTATTTTCTATACAATTTAAAATAGATTATATTAAAAATTATAAGCATTAATAATAAACTGCAAACTATTATATATGAGTAAAGTGAAATATAATTAGCTGTATAAAATATTTTTGGTAATTTCCAATCTACTTTTTTGAAAGATGCAAACTTTTCTAAATCATCTTTTTGATCTACAGTAAAAGCTGTAAATTGTTTATAATCTTCATTAAAAAATATTAAGCTATTAGGATGTGTAAAATTAT
>NZ_JARHYI010000098.1 GCF_029258575.1 Brachyspira sp.
TTTTTTTCTGTTGTGTATTATACTGTTTCATAGATATTCCTTTTTGTTTTTTTTAGCAATTTAAATTATAAGGAATATCTCATTTTTTTTAAACTAAAAGTGTGCAATATCTATGGAACTTAAACAACTATAGTATTAAATATATATTGATAATTTTACAGCAAAATGTTATAATTGTACGAATATTTTTTAAAGGATAAAAATATATGGCAGTAAAAAAGAATAAACCAGAGCTTTCAGAAGAGAGACAATATTCTACGCTGACAAAAGATATACTAAAAAGAGTAGATCACATTTCAATAGAAAATGAATTAAGAGAATCGTATTTAACTTATGCTATGAGTGTTATAGTATCGAGAGCATTACCTGATGTTAGAGATGGATTAAAACCTGTTCATAGAAGAATACTTTATGCCATGTATGATGCTAATCTTACTCATGATAAACCTTATAAGAAATCTGCTGCTACAGTAGGTGAAGTTTTAGCACGTTATCACCCGCATGGAGATGCTGCAGTTTATGGTACTATGGTAAGAATGGCACAAGATTTTTCTATGCGTTATTTACTTGTAGATGGACAGGGTAACTTTGGTTCTATAGACGATGACCCACCTGCTGCAATGCGTTATACTGAAGCGAGAATGACTCGTTTTGCAGAGGAAATGCTCAATGATATAGAAAAAGAAACTGTTAGATTCGTACCAAACTTTGATGATTCCAGAACTGAGCCTTCTGTACTTCCTGCAACAGTTCCTCAGCTTTTAGTTAATGGAAGTATGGGTATTGCTATAGGTATGGCTACAAACATGCCACCTCATAATTTAAAAGAAGTAGTGAATGCTGTTATTTACTATATAGATCATCAGGATGCTGAAATAAAAGATTTAATGCGTTATGTGCAAGGTCCTGATTTCCCTACAGCTGGAATTATATACGGTAAAGAGGGTGTAAAAGAGGCTTATACTACAGGAAAGGGAAGAATAAAATTAAGAGCAAGAGTTGAAGTAGAGGAAACAAAGAAGGACAGAGAGGCTATAATAGTAAGAGAACTTCCTTATGGAGTTGTAAAAACTACTTTGCATGAGAAAATAGCCGATTTAGTTAAACAAGGAAAAATCGAAGGTGTTGCTGATATTAGAGATGAGTCAAGTAATAGAGCTGGAATTCGTCTTATAATAGAACTCAAAAAGGGAGTTGCTACTCAGATAGTACTTAATCAATTATGGAAACATACTGATTTAGAAACTACTTTCGGAATAATAAATCTTGCTTTAGTTAATGGTGAGCCTAAAGTTTTAAATTTAAAAGAACTTATAAAATATTTTGTTGATCATAGAGTTGAAGTTATAACTAAAAGAACAGAATATGATTTGAATCAGGCTAAAGCTAAAGCACATATATTAGAAGGCTTATTAATAGCACAGGCTAATATAGAAGAAGTTATAAGAATAATAAGGGAAAGTGAAAATACAGATGCAGCAAGAAATACCCTTATGAATAGATTTAAACTTTCAGAAAAGCAGGCTCAGGCTATACTCGATATGCCACTTAAGAGATTAACTGCTTTAGAAAAATTAAAAATAGAACAGGAATTGCAGCAGTTAAGAGAGTTTATAGCTTATTGCGAAGACTTACTTGCTCATCCTGAAAAAATACTTGCTGTTATTAAAGATGAATTAAAGAAAATATCAGAAAAATATGGTGATGACAGAAGAAGTGAAATAATAGGAAAAACTAATGATACTGAAATAGACGAAGAAGATTTGATACATGATGAAGATGTGGCAGTATCAATAACTACTCAAGGATTCATCAAAAGAGTGCCTGCTTCAAGTTATCGTACACAAGGCAGAGGCGGTGTAGGCGTTCAGGGAGGTAAATCTCAGGGAGAACATTATATTGAGCATTTATTTGTTGCTTCTACCAAAGATTATCTATTTATATTTACAGACAGAGGCAAAGCTTTCTGGATGAAAGTGTATGAGATACCTGCTTTAAGTAAAATTTCTCAGGGTAAAAGTATTAAATTCATACTTAATTTAGCACCTGAAGAAAAAATTACCAGCTATTTTACAGTATCTTCATTTGAGGCTAAACAGTCTATTATAATGGTTACTAAAATGGGTACTATAAAGAAGATGGAATTAAAGCATCTTGAAAATGCGAAGAAGAGAGGAATACTTGCTTTAACATTAGAAAATAATGATGAATTAGTGGCTGTTTCTCCTGTACAGACTGGAGATGATTTCATTATGACAACTGCTACAGGACTTGCTTTGAGAATCACAGAAGAGAAGATTAGAAAGATGGGAAGAGCTGCTTCTGGAGTAAAAGGTATTGCTTTGGATGATAATGATATTTGTGTATCTGGAAATGCTATACATAAAGGCGAATCATTAATAGTAATTACTGAAAATGGTATAGGCAAAAGACTTTCTTCTAAACAGTTTAATGTTAAAGGCAGAGGCGGAAAAGGTCAGATTTATATTAAGCCTGATAATAAAACAGGAAAGGTTGTAAGTGTGAAAACGGTAGGGGATAAAGATGAGATAATGGTTGTTACTACCGATGATATGACTATAAAAATAAAGGCTGATTCTATACCTGAACTTGGAAGAAATGCTAAGGGTGTGAAGATAGTTAATATTTCTGATGGGGCAAAAGTTAGTGATTTGGCTGTTGTTCCTGCTTCTGATGAAGAAAAAAATAAATTATAATTTAATATACTGAAAGCCTGCATTATATGAAAATGTGGGCTTTTTTGTGAAAAAAAAATTTGTAAAATAAAATGTTTTTTAAAAAAAATTTGTTATAATAAAAGTATAATACTTATAACAATGATTTTAATTTATTGATTATGAATTTCTAATTTTTAATAAAAATTGCTTGTTAAAAATATAAATAATATTAATATAATACTAGAGGTTTTTTGTTACTATGGATTCTTCACTAAAGTTACCTTATAATGCTGAGATTTTTATAAAGAGTAAATTCCTAAAATCTAAAGTAATTTACTTGGAAAAAGTAGATGATATTTTTAAGGTTGAACTTGATAATGAAGTATCTATAACATTTGATGAGAATGGCAATTGGATTTCAATTAATAGTTATAAGAGATTGCATATTAATGTTATACCTGATGTTGTTAAAGAAAAAATAAGCAAATTGAAAAGACTTGAGGAAGAATATATGAATGAAAATTTGGATATTAATGAGATAAGGCGAATTATTAACTCGTATAGGGTTGTACTGGATAATTATTTAGAAATGCATATATATAATAGTAATAATAATCAATAAATTTCAATAATCATTTCAAACATCTTACAATTTTTCCATTAGACATTTCATAAACATTATTAGCATGTGCTGCAATATTATGAGCATGTGTAACCATTATTATACTAGTGCCTTGTTTATTGATAGTTGTTAATATTTCCATTAAAGTTTTTGTTGTAGAAGGGTCTAAATCGCTTGTAGGCTCATCGGCTATTAAGCATTTACAACCATATGCCAATGCTCTCAATATAGCTACTTTTTTCATTTCGCCACCTGACAAATTATATGCTTTTGAATATGTTTTATCTTTTAGGGCGAATAATTCTATATTTTCTTTAGTTTGATTTATTTTTTCATCTGTAATTTTATGTTTAAAAGCTAATGGCATAAGTATATTATCTATAACGTTTATAGTCGGTATAATTACAGGATATTGAAATATATAAGAAAAATATTCTCTTCTAAAACTTGCAAGCATATCTTCATTGGCTCCATTCAATTTGAAAGAGTCATAATATATAGTACCACTTGTAGGTTTTAATATTCCGCCTATTATACTCAATAATGTGCTTTTTCCGCTTCCAGTATGTCCTACAAAACTTATAAAATCACCTTGATTAATATCTAAACTAATATCTTCGCAGGCATTACATTGATTAACACCTAAAGGGAAAACTTTTGATACATTTATAATTTTTATATTCATAGTGTTCCCCTCAAATCTTCATAAGGATCTTTATTTAGAAGCAGTGAATTTGATATGAAAGCACCTATCATAAATCCTATTATTAATACAGCATTAACCAAAAGTATAATATAAGCTCCACTAATAACATCTAATACTTCTACTAAAGTTAATATATATGATCTATATCTTAAATATAAAATAAGCATTTCTATAATACAAATTAAAAATGATATTAAAGGATATAAAAGACTTATCAATGTAGCTAATTTTCTTATAGCCAATTTAGTAGCTCCGAATATACGCAAAGTAGAAAACATTCGGCTATTTTTTGAAAATATATATGAACTTGATATAGAAGAGTATAATACTCCTATTATTAATATAGCTATAAATAAAGCATATATAGAAAACTCTCTGAAAAAAGGTATATTTTCATTTAATAATATTTCATACTTCCATACTAAACTGAATATAGAAGTTATAGTCATAAGTTGCGATAATGAAACAAATATTATTATCGAAAAAACAATGCTTCCTTTAATAAGTTTAGAAGCATATCCTATAGTTGAATTATACACAATTAATACCTTTTATTTTTATTTACTATTAAACCTATTATTAGTATCTTTGTAAAAATACAATATATAAAATATCGATATTATCAATAATTACTTAACTAAATTATTTTAATATATAAAAGTTATTTTAAACTTCCAAATTCTATTGTATTTGCTTTATCCACTTCCTCCATATAAGGCACTGGATATTCCGACATATCTTTTCCATCTCTTAAAGTGTTGTATATGGTGAGATTATTTTTTTTCCAATTTGATAATCTATTTTTATATTCTTTGGTATATCCTGAAGTCATTTTTAATTTATTATTATCCAGCATAAACATTACATACATATTAACATTGCTTGAAGGTATTGTATCTCTTATATCATAAGCCAAATTATTTAGAGGAAGTCTTTCATAATAGTATGCTGTATTTTCTGTATCGGCATATATGAATACTCCAGTTCCTTTTTTCATTCCATTTATTTTGTACTCTATATTCCCGTTATCTTTAAATGTGTATAAATATCCATTGGGGGCTATTACACTTTTCCCTTTTACAGTTTTTATCCAAATATCATTACAATTTTTTTGACTAACTGTTTTAGGATTAGAAGCACATGATGTTATTATAAATAATAAACTTAAAACACTATAAAATTTTATCATAAAAATACCTTATATAATATTATAATTATATTTTCGACATAAAAAAAATTATTATATAAAAATAAAATTATCTTTTATCAATTAAATTTTATAACCAAATTGTATTATTATTGTAATAACTTTGAAATAATGATTATTTATTATATTTATCAAAAAGTTTTATTATATCTTCTCTTTTATTTTTGGCAGCTATTCTGTATGCTGTATTGCCATAATTATTTCTTTCAACAGGATTTGCTCCAGCATTTAAAAGTTCTTCTATTATATTAATAGGAGTACCTATTGTTCTATATACTTTTTTATTTAAATTAGTGTCTTCAATAGGAGCTTCATATTTATACATGACCGCTCTTATTAAAACAGTATTTCCATTTCTATCACTTGCATTGACATCAGCACCTAATTCTATAACTTTTTTTATCAATTCAAAATCTAATTCTCTTTTTTCTATTAAATACATAAGTAAAGTTTTTCCATCATTCATGCTGTATGAATTAACATCAGCACCTAAATTTATATATTCATTGAGTATTTTAGTGGAATAACTGCTGTCAAAATTAGTAGATATTATTTGTGCATTATATATAATTCCTTCATTTAAATTACTTGCTCCAGCATTAACTAATTCTTTTATTATATCAATATTTGTTGCAGCTGTAAGAGGCGATTTTCTCTCTGCACCTTTATAATTTCTGTATGATTCTATATATGCTCTTGTATTAACATTTGCACCATTATCTATTAAATATTTTACAATTTCTAAATTATTACCTTCGCATGCAGATACTAAAGCTGTATTAATATCTTTAGCACCCAAATCTATAAGTTTTTCTACTATATCTAATTGTCCGCCTATGGCAGCATATGATAAAGCTACATTATAATTACTAGCACCAGACTTCATTATATTTTCTGCTATATCCCAATAACCTTCAGAACATGCAATATAGAATGCAAAGTCAAAATCTTTAGCACCGAAATCTAATAATTCATTTACTACTTCTGTATTTCCAAGTTTAACAGCATACATTAAAGGACTCATTCCATAATTAATATTATATAAATCTAAATTAATACCTTCTCTTAATAAAATTTTTACTTTTTCTATATCATTATTTTTTATACTTTCCATTAAATCATCATTTTGTGCAAATGATATTAAAGAAGTATTAAATATCATAATCAATAAAGCTATTATTTTTTTCATTATAAAATCCAAATTATAAAATATCGTTTATATTATCGGAAATGATAAAAGTATACTTATTATAAATAAAATTTTATACTATGTTTATAAAATAGTAAACATAACATTCATATTCAAATATATTTATTTTTATAGGTTTATAATTTAATTAATCATAGGGGTAGAATTAAATATTTAATAAGAGGTATAAAATTTATTAAAAAGTATTCGTAATAGTTCTACTTTTATAAGAAATAATAGTAATAACAATAATATAGCAAATATTGTTTAAGAAGTTAAAGTTCTTTTTTTTCAGTAAACTTTAAACTATATGATGATTATTATTTTTTATAATTGATATATAATTAATAATCATAAAAATTTTGAGGTAAGAAAATGAACAAAAAATTTATCATTACATTAATAATTTCAATAATAGTATGTTTATTAATAGGTTTTTTGGGAGGAATCAGTGTAAAAGCTGATAATTTTGTATGGTATAATTCTTTAAATAAATCTCCTTTAAGTCCTCCGAATATATTATTTCCTATAGCTTGGAGTATATTATATATATTGCTTGCTATATCTATTTCTATTATTATTAATATAAAGCCTTTGTATAAAAAAGCTGTTATAATTTTTATAATACAATTAATATTAAATTCTTTTTGGACTTATATTTTCTTCGAATTAAAACAGCCTTTATTCGGACTTGTAGAGATAATTATTTTAGATATTATGATTATAATAACTATATTGAAATTTAAATCTATTTCAAAAATTGCTTCTATTTTACTTTTGCCTTATTTATTATGGTGTTTATTTGCGAGTTATTTAACATTTCATGTAGTAATGTTTAATTAAAAATTATTATAAAACTTTAATTGATTTTTATTATTTTAAATATAAAATATTTGCATAATAAATCATTGGAGTATACAAAAAATGAGGGAAATAATCAATTTCAATACTAATTGGATTTTTTTCAAAGACTGGAATGATAATATAAAAACAGAAAAATTAAATAATGGAGAGAATGTAACATTACCGCATACAGTTGCAGAGATACCAATACATTATTTCGATGAATCAGATATCTGCCTTATTTCGGGATATCAAAATATATTTAATTATGATAAAAATAAATTTAAAGATAAAAGAGTTTTAATAAATTTTGAAGCTGCTATGGTTGCTGCTGAAGTATTTGTAAACGGAAAAAGTTTCGGTGAGCATAAAGGCGGATATTTACCTTTTGTATATGATATAACAGATAAATTAAAAGACGGAGATAATATAATATCGGTAAAATTAGATAGTACTGAGAGAAAAGATATACCTCCTTTTGGAAATGAAATAGATTATTTATGTTACGGCGGAATATACAGAGAGGTTCAAATTATAATAGTTGATGAAATTTCTATTGAAAATATTATGATTACAGGGCTTGCCAATCAGAATATAATAGGAAAAATAAGAATAAGAAATAGTAAAAAAGAAAATGCAAAAGAAACTATTTCTATTAATTTGTATAATAGAGAATATCATATATGTGAAATAAAAAAAGAAATAACATTAAAAAAAGATGAATTATTTACTGATATAGAAATAGATGAACATATTGATTCGGATAGAATAGAATTATGGAGTATAGATAATCCTAGACTTTATAAACTTGAAGTATCACTTTCTAATGAAGATTTGATGTATGTAAAAATTGGTTTTAGAGATGTGAAATTCACAGAAGAAGGTTTCTTTTTAAATGGAGAAAAGATAAAATTAATAGGTCTTAATAGACATCAGAGTTTTCCTTATGTTGGTTATGCTATGCCTAAGAGAGTTCAGAAAAAAGATGCAGATATACTTAAATTTGATTTGGGACTTAATATAGTGCGTTCTTCTCATTATCCAGCTTCAAGACATTTTTTGGACAGATGCGATGAGATAGGATTAATGGTTTTTGAAGAGATTCCGGGATGGCAGCATATAGGGGATAAAGAATGGCAGAAACTTTCCATAGAAAATGTTAAAGATATGATAGAGCGAGATTTTCATCATGCTTCTATAATAATATGGGGCGTGAGAATAAATGAAAGTCAGGATAATCATGATTTTTATAAAGCAACTAATGAAACATCACATAAATTGGATAAAACAAGACAAACTGGCGGAGTAAGATATATAACAGGAAGCGAACTTTTAGAAGATGTATATACTATGAATGATTTTAATTATGACGGTATTGCTGATCCTATAAAAGCCCAAAAGTTTGTAACGAAATTAGATAAAAATGTTCCTTATATGATAACAGAATATATTGGACATATGTTCCCTACAAAAATGCAAGACTGTGAAGAAAGATTGATAGAACATACTAAAAGACATTTTGAAGTTATTAATGCCGTTGCAATAGATAAAAATATAGCAGGTTCTATTGGATGGTGTGCTTTTGATTATAATACTCATTATAATTTTGGTTCTGGCGATAGAATATGTTATCATGGTGTTTATGATATTTTTAGAAATCCTAAATTGGCATCAGGTGTATATTCTTCTCAAATAAGCAGAGAAAATAAAATTGTATTAGAACCTATTACTATTTATGCCAGAGGAGAAAGAGCTATAGGTGGAGTATCTCCTTTAATGATAGCTACCAACTGTGATTATGTTGAAGTTTATTACAGAGATGAGTTAATGGCTAAAGAGTATCCTGCTTCAGGAAAATATCAGGGATTGATTTATGCTCCTGTAATAATAAAAATGGAAGTTAATATACCAGGTGTAAGTGATATGGGTTGGGGAGATATGAAGATAATAGGTTATATTGATGGTAAAGCTGTTGCAGAAAAAAAGTATTTGAATAATCCTTCTTTTAAAGATTTAGAAATTAAAGCAGATGATTATGAAATAAATTCTATAAAAGAAGGCTCTTCTTGGGACTCTACAAGAATAACAGTAAAAGCAGTTGATGCTATTGGAAACAGACTTCCATATATTAATGAAGCTATTATAATAGAAGTTTCAGGAGAAGGTGAATTAATGGGAAATGATAATCCTGTACTTGAAGGCGGTTATTATTCTTTTTGGGTAAAGTCTAATAATAAAAATGGAAGTATAAAGGTTACAGTAAAAAATAAAAGAGTTGAAAATAAAACTATAGAGATAAAAGTAAAATAATTAATAGTATTTAAAAAAATTAATCTTGTTTTATTTGAAATTTATTGTTTAATATAGTTAAAATATTATAAAATTGGAAACACTATGAAGAATGAAGATATAAAAAAATATATGGACACCATATATGATTTTTGGTATACTTCCAATAGATTTTATTATTTATGGGCTAAACAGTATGGTATTACGGATTTAGCTTTATTTACATTATTTATAATCTATAATTCAGAAGAATGCGTTCAAAATACCATTACAGAAAAATTATCAGTACCTAAACAGACTGTTTGTTCTATATTGTATAATTTTGAAAAGAAAGGATATATTAAGAAAAAAATTAATCCGAAAGATAAAAGAAATAGATTAATAAGTCTTACGAAAAAAGGTCTTTCATTTGCAGAACCTATATTAAAAGATTTAGAAAAATTGGATATTGGTATGATTAAATGTTTATCTAAAAATGAAGTAGAAAATTATGTAGATGTTCAGAAAAAACTTATTTCATTTATGGAAACTTATTTTGATCATTAGAATATTGAATTTAAATCTATTATTATTATAATGTTTAAATTGATTTAATATTCTAAAAGGGAGTTTTAATTTTGAAAGTTATACCTTCAGATAGTTTATTAAAAAACAGAAAAGAAAAAGTTAGTGAAGAATTATGTGCTGATTGTAATTCTTTATGCTGTCATGATTTGGTAATGGAAATATCTTCTCCAAAAAATGAAAGCGAACTTAATACTTTAAAATGGTATTTACATTTTAGGCATTCATTTATTTTTATATATGAAAAAACTTGGTATCATATGATAAGAAGCGAATGTAGATACTTGGATAAAAAAAGTTATTTATGTAAAAATTATGAGAATAGAAATGAGATTTGTTCAAAACATAGTCCTCCTAAATGCGAAAGATATGAAGAATGGTATGATGTAATATTTGATGATCAGTATGAATTAGAAAAATATGTGTATGAAAATAAGATTATAAAAAAGAAAGCTGGTGCTACAAAGAAAAAAGCTACCAAAAAGATTAAATAATTTATTTGTTTATTTTATGAAAAAAAAAGAAATAAAAAAAGTTTGTATAACATATCCTCCATTTGAATATAATAATGGATATCCTTTAATATCTTTAAATAGACAGTTTCAATGGTTAAGAAATCCTTCATATTCATATCCAATAATCCCTTCTTATGCCGCTACATTATTAAAAAATAACAGTATCAATGTTATATTTTTGGATACAATAGCAAGGAATATGACTACAATAGAATGGTTTGATAGTATAGAAGAGATAATGCCTGATTTAATACTTTTTGAGGTAAGAACTCCTATTATAAATTATATTTGGGATGCTATAGAAACTTTAAAAGAAAAATATGAAAACATTTATATAGTTTTGGCAGGAGATCATGTTACAGCTTTGCCTGAAGAAAGTATGCAGAAATCTAAAACAGATTTTATACTTACAGGCGGCGATTATGATTTTTTACTTTTAAATTTGGTTAATCATATTAATAATGGTGAAAAATTATCTAAAGGTATATATTATAGAACTTCAAATTACAATATAAGAAATACAGGTAAATTTGAACTTGAGGAATCTTTAGATAGACTTCCATTTATAGATAGAAATCTTACCAATTGGAAATTATATTCTAAAAAAAATGATCATTATAAAAAAATTCCAGGTACATCTATAATGTCTGCAAGAGGTGCTATATATAATAATTATAACAGCAATTCCTCTAATATTCTTTTTAATAATATAAGAGTGAGAAATCCTATTAATGTTATAGATGAAATAGAATTTTTAAATAAAAGATATGGTATAAAAGAAATATTAGATACAAGTGTTTATTTTCCAACTGGAGAATGGCTTTCATTATTCTGTCAGACTATGAGAGAGAGAAAGCTTAATAAAAAAGTGTATATGGACTGTTATATTTATCTTGGATTATTAGAGTATCAGGATTATTTAATGATGAGAAAGTCTGGATTTAAAACGGTACTTTTTAATTTTCATTCTGTAAATGCCAAAAGTTTAGAGAAACTTGGTATTAAAAATAATAGTGTGGATAATATTATAGAATCTATTAAGTTAGCCAATAGGGCAGGTCTTTTTACGGATATGATGGTGAAAATAGGATATCCTTGGGAAACTGATGAGGATATAATAAATACATTTAATATTGTTAAAGATTTGATGTTTAATGGATATATTAATTCTATGAATGTTTCTCTTTTTATACCTTATCCTGGAACTAAAATATTTGACTATTGTACTGAAAATGATCTTATCAATACAACAAAGTGGTTTGAATATGATATGCGTAGAACTATTATGAAATTGGATATAGATGATGAGAAAATATTTAAATATATTGAATATTTCTATAATTTATCATTTACGCCTAAATATTTTATTCATAAGATAAGAAGTATAAGAGATATTTACGATATAAAATACCATATAAAATCATTCAAAAACATACTTGCATATAAGTTATTTTAATGATATTCTTTTATCATGGTTTTATATGCATGTTAATAATTATTGAGGATTAAAATAAAAAATGAAAAAAATAATAGTTTTTATATTATGTTTTATTTTTATACAAAGTAATCTTTTATTTAATGATGTTGTAAATAGTATAGTGGGTATAGTTGGTTCTATGCCTATTACTTATGAAGATTTTTTAAGCAGGAAATCATTTTTAACATTACAGGCTAGATCTGTAGGTCAGAGAATCAATGATGATATGGTTTATAAAGATTTAGTTGAAGAGAGAGTAATGTATTTAAAACTTAAAGAATATAATTATGTTATAGAAGAAAATGATGTAAGCAGAAGATTGGAAAATATAGCAAAACAGTATAATATGAGTTTAGATCAATTTTCAAAACAGTTAATGTCTGAAGGTATATCATATGATGAGTATAGAAACTCTATAAGAAAGCAAATAGCTATGGAAAATTTAAATGGACTAGTTGTAAATAATACAGAAATATCAGATGCCGAAGCAGATGAGTTTTATAATAATACTAAAGATAAATCAGCTTTTGAGGTTGATACTTTAGTTAGACTTTCTTGGATATTTTTCAAGGCAACAACTTTTACAGAGAAAGGTGAGAAACAGGAATTAGCAGCAAAGGTTAGGGGAATGGCGGCTAGAGGAAAAGATTTTTCTGAACTTGCAAAAGAATATAGCGATGATAGTACTACTAAAGAAAGCGGTGGAGATTTAGGATATAATTTACTTTATGATGCTGGAAAAAGATCTTTGCCTGCACAAATTAATGCTGGTCTTAATCTTGCAAAAAGAGGATATAAAGTAGGTACTATAAGCAGTGTGAGAGAATTGGTTGGAAAAGGTTTTTATATAGTGAAAATATCTGGAATAGAAAAGGATATGGAGAGTATAAGAACTAGAGTTAAAAATTATTTGGGTGAAGCTCGTATGAGAGAATCATTCATAAAATGGCTTGATGAGGAAACTAAAAGAGTATCTGTTCAGCTTTATAAATAATAAGAAATTAATAAGTAAATAATTTATAAAAATTAAGAATAATATTATGATTTGGAAATATTTTAAAATAAAAACAAATCTGCGAATGATGCAGTTTTTAATAATCTTAAAAAAGATTGGAGATTAACTTTCAGTTGATTTCCAATCTTTTTTTTATTTTCGATAAAAATCTAAAAAAAAATTAGAATTTAGGAAGGTACATTTTGAAACGTTATTTAATACTTGAAGATGGTAGCTATTATGAAGGGGTTGGTTTTGGTTCTGATAATTTCAAAGTCGGAGAATTGGTATTTAATACATCTATGACAGGTTATCAGGAAGTATTATCAGATTTATCATACTGCGGACAAATAGCTGTTATGACTTATCCATTAATTGGCAATTATGGAATAAACAGAGATGATTTTGAAAGTTTGAATCCTGCTGTATTTGGATTTATAGTTAAAGAATTTTGTAAAAGTCCAAATAATTTTAGAATGGCAGAAAATATAGATGATTTTTTAAAATTGAAAAATATTCCAGCCATAGAAAATATAGACACCAGAGCAATAACAAAAAAAATCAGAGAAGTAGGAACATTAAAAGCAGTAATGAGCGATACTATAGATACTATAGATAATATAGTAAAACTTCTTAAAGAAACACCATATATGGATGATCATGTAAAAAGAGTTTCTACCAAAAATGCTTTTCCTATACCAAACAGAGGTAAAAAAGTTGTATTAATGGATTTTGGAGCAAAACTTGGAATAATAAGAGAATTAAGTAACAGAAACTGTGATTTAATAGTTGTTCCTTATGATACAGATGCAAAAACTATAATGAGTTTGAATCCAGATGGTATAATGCTTTCAAACGGTCCGGGAGATCCTAAAGATGTAAAAGAATCCATAAATACTATAAAAGAACTTATAGGAAAGTTTCCAATATTTGGTATATGTTTAGGACATCAGCTTATAAGTTTAGCATGCGGAGCTAATACTATTAAATTAAAATTTGGGCATAGAGGTGGAAATCACCCTGTTAAAGATTTGGAAACTGGTAGAGTAAGCATAACAAGTCAGAATCATAGTTATGCTGTAGAAATAGAAAGTTTAAAAGATACAGAACTCGTTATGACTCATGTATCTTTAAATGATGGAAGCTGCGAGGGAGTAAAACATAAAAAATATCCTGTATTCTCAGTTCAGTATCACCCTGAATCTAATCCCGGACCTGAGGATAGTATATATTTATTTGATAAGTTTATTGATATAATAAATAATAAAAATGGAGAAAAAAATGCCTAAAAGAACAGATATAAAAAAAATATTAGTAATAGGTTCAGGACCGATAATAATAGGACAGGCTGCAGAATTTGATTATTCAGGAACACAGGCATGTCAGTCTTTGAAAGAGGAAGGCTATGAAGTTATACTTATAAATTCAAATCCTGCTACAATAATGACTGATACTTCAGTAGCAGATAAAGTTTATATAGAACCTATAAATTTAAATTTTACTAAAAGAATAATATACAAAGAAAGACCTGATGCTATATTAGGTTCTCTTGGAGGACAGACTGGACTTAATTTGGTTGTTGAGCTTGCAGAGAGCGGAATATTAGATGAATATAGTGTTGAAGTATTAGGGACGGATTTAAATGCCATAAATTGTGCTGAAGACAGAGAGCTTTTTAAAAAGTTAATGAATGATATTAATGAACCTGTGCCTGAAAGTGTTATAGTTCATAGTGTAGAAGAAGCGGTAGAGTTTGCAAACAAAATAGGATATCATTTGGTTGTACGCCCTGCATATACTCTCGGAGGTACAGGAGGAGGTTTTGCAAGAAATGAAGAAGAGTTAATTGAGATATGTCAGACAGGTTTAAAAATAAGTCCCGTTCATGAATGTTTAATAGAAAAAAGCATTGCAGGATATAAAGAAATAGAATATGAGGTTATGCGTGATAATAATGATAATGCTATAGTAGTATGCAATATGGAGAATATTGACCCTGTAGGAATACATACAGGCGACAGCATAGTAACTGCACCCTGCCAAACTTTAAGCGATAGAGAAAATCAAATGCTCAGAAATGTAAGCCTTAAAATAATAAGAGCTTTAAAAATATGCGGAGGATGTAATGTACAGCTTGCATTAGATCCTAACAGCTTTAATTATTATATCATAGAAGTTAATCCTCGAGTATCTCGTTCAAGTGCTTTGGCAAGTAAGGCTACTGGTTATCCTATTGCAAAAATAAGTGCAAAAATAGCGGTGGGTATGACTTTAGATGAAATAATTAATCCTATAACAAAGAAAAGTTTTGCATGCTTCGAACCTTCTATTGATTATATAGTAACTAAATTTCCAAGACTTCCTTTTGATAAATTTCCTAATGCCGACAGACAATTAGGTACGCAGATGAAAGCCACAGGAGAAGTTATGAGTATAGGCAGAAATTTTGAAGAAGCATTTTTAAAAGCTGTACGCTCTCTTGAAATAAAATGCGATCATATAATTCATAATGATGTTTCTCAATGCACAACAAAAAAATTATGGGAGAATATAGAATTAAGAGATGATTTAAGAATATTTATCATAGCAGAACTCTTAAGAAGAGGCGAAGATATTGATGATATAATAGATATTACTCATATAGATAAATTCTTTTTGGATAAAATAAAAAATATAATAGAATTAGAAGAAAAATTGAATAAAAATAAAATGAATATAGAAGTTTTGAGGGAATGTAAGGCAAGAGGATTTTCAGACAGTTATATATCTAAAGTGTGGGATATGAAAGAAATTGATATATATAATTTAAGACATGAAAATAATATTATTCCAGTATATAAAATGGTTGATACTTGTGCTGGAGAATTTGAAAGTGATACTCCTTATTTTTATTCCACATATGAAAAAGAAAATGAATCTGTAAAAAGCGAAAAGGAAAGCATTATAGTTTTGGGTTCAGGACCTATAAGAATTGGGCAAGGAGTAGAATTTGATTATTCAACCGTTCATTCTGTTATGACTATAAGAGAAGCAGGATATGAGGCTATAGTAATAAATAATAATCCTGAAACAGTTTCTACCGACTTTTCAATATCCGATAAACTTTATTTTGAACCATTAACAATAGAAGATGTTATGCATATAATAGAATTAGAAAAGCCGAAAGGGGTTATAGTTCAGTTCGGCGGACAAACTTCTATTAATTTAGCTGAAAAATTATATGAGCATGGAGCAAATATATTAGGTACTTCATTAGAAAGCATCAATAAAGCAGAAGACAGACATGAATTTGAGAATATGCTTAAATTACTTAATATTCCTCAGCCAAAGGGAGAAACTGCATTTACCGTTGATGAAGCAATAAATATAGCTAAAGATATAGGCTATCCTGTTTTAGTTCGTCCTAGTTATGTACTTGGAGGAAGAGCTATGGAGATAGTAGACAATGATGCATCATTAAAAATGTATATGGAAACTGCTGTAAAAGAAGTAAGCAATAAAGCTCCTATACTCATAGATAAATATGTTATAGGTAAAGAAATAGAAATTGATGCTATAGCCGACAGTGATAATAATGTTTTTATACCAGGTATAATGGAGCATATAGAAAGAGCGGGCATACATTCAGGTGATTCTATAAGCGTATATCCTGCACAAACTATATCTCAGAAAATAAAAGATATTATTATTGATTATACAAAGAGAATAGGAAAAGGCTTTAATTTTGTAGGGCTTTATAATATACAATTTATAGTTGATAGAGATGATAATGTTTATGTACTTGAAGTTAATCCAAGAAGTAGCAGAACTGTTCCATTTTTAAGCAAGATAACTAATATTCCAATGGCTAATATTGCTACTATGTGTATATTGGGAAAATCTTTAAAAAAACAAGGTTATTATGACATATACAAAGAAGAATCCAAAAAAGTATTTGTTAAAGCTCCTGTATTTTCTTTCTCAAAATTAAGAAGAGTTGATACAATACTTGGACCTGAAATGAAAAGCACAGGTGAAGTTTTGGGATTTGATACTAATTTTGAAAAAGCATTATATAAAGCATTGGTTGCAAGTGGAGTTAGAATACCTCTTCATGGCAATGTTCTTCTTACAATATCTGATAATCATAAAAATGAAGTACTTGATTTAGCAAAAAGATTTTCAAATATAGGATATGGAATATATGCTACTAAAGGAACTGCCGATTTTTTAAGAAATGAAGGGCTTTATGTTAAAGAAGTTTCAAAGATTTATGAAGAAGGTTTTGAAAAGATAGTAGATACTATAAGACTAGGAAAAGTTGATTATGTAATAAATACAATAGAAACTAACAGTCAGACTCATTCTGATAGTTTGGAATTAAGAAGAGCTTCTGCAGAAAATAATATATCATGCCTAACATCATTAGATACAGCATATGCTCTGCTTAAAGTTATAGAATCTATGAATTTCAGTATTATAGATATAACTAATATATAAAACCTATCTTATTATTTTTATTTATAATCCTATTTTTTGTATTTATGAAACATTTCTATAATATAAAAATAAAGCCTGTTCATGATATTATTAGCAGGCTTTTGATTTTTGATAATGTTTATATAATAAATTAGATACAAAATTAATAAAATTAAATAAAAAATGTATATAATTAAGTATAATCAATAATTATTAAATAAATTTATTGATTTTATTGTAAAATATTATAGAATAAACATTAGTATATCTAATAATTTTAAGGCGGTAAATTTTTATGAAATTAAACAAATATATGGTTTCCCCATCGGTACCAAAAGAATTAGAGCCACTTATCGAAATTACTAAAAATTTTTGGTGGTGTTGGAATCAGAAAGCTGTAACTTTATTAAGAACAATAGATATTGATAATTGGGATAAAAGAGATCATAACCCTATAAGAGTTTTAGGTGAATCTCTTCAGGAACGTTTTGATGCTATGCTCCAAGATGATGCTGCTATGATGAATTTAGCAGAGGTTTATGATGAGTTTAAAACTTACATGAATCAGGAAACTTGGTATGATAGTTTGGATAATAATCAGAAAACTAAAAAAGAAAAAATAGCTTATTTTTCTTTTGAATATGGTTTGCATGAGTCTTTACCTAATTATTCAGGCGGTTTAGGTATATTATCAGGAGACCATTTAAAGTCTGCAAGTGATTTGGGATTGCCTTTGGTGGCTGTAGGACTTTTATACAGAAAAGGTTATTTCAGACAGTATTTAAATGCTGATGGTTGGCAGCAGGAATATGATATAGAAAATGATTTCTTTAACTTGGCTTTAGAAAAAGTTTTAGACAAAAACGGCGAAACAATGAAGGTGGATGTTGATTTACCTGGAAGAAAAGTTTATGCTCAAATTTGGAAAGCTAATGTTGGAAGAATAGAGCTTTATTATTTAGATGCTAATATTGAAGAAAATAGTGTTGAAGATAGAGATATCACTGCTCAGCTTTATGGCGGTAATTTAGAAACTAGAATACAGCAGGAAATACTTTTAGGTATTGGTGGTGTTAAGGCATTAGAAAAATTGGGCATTAAACCTACTATTTATCATATGAATGAAGGTCATAGTGCTTTTCTTTCTTTGGAGAGAATGAGACAATTAATGGCTAATAATCATTTGGATAAAAGCACAGCAAGAGAAGTAGTATACAGTTCTAATATATTTACAACTCATACTCCTGTACCTGCTGGTAATGATATATTCCCTATAGATATGGTTCAGAAGTACTTCTCTGATTATGTTGGTCATATAGATATGAGTATGGACGAATTCATTAGACTTGGAAGAATCAATCCTGATGATCAAAAAGAGAATTTCTGTATGACTGTACTTGCTCTTAATTTATCTGCTGAAAATAATGGAGTAAGTGAACTTCATGGACATGTATCAAGGGCTATGTGGAAAGATATTTGGAAAGGAGTTCCTGTAAGCGAGCTTCCTATAGATTCTATTACTAATGGAATTCACACTTTAAGTTGGATATCTTTTGATATGCAGAATTTATTAGACATATATTTAGGTCCTCGTTGGAGAACTAAACCTTTAGAATTTGAAATTTGGGAAAGAGTTCAAAAAATACCTGATGCTGAACTTTGGAGAACTCATGAAAGAAGAAAAGAAAGACTTATTGATTTCTGCAGAGAGAGATTAAAAACTCAAATTACAAATAGAGGATTTACAAAAAGCGAAATAGAACATGCTGATCAAATTCTTTCTCCAGAAGCTTTGACAATAGGTTTTGCTAGAAGATTTGCTACTTATAAAAGAGGAACATTACTTTTTAGAGATTTAGAGAGATTAAAAAAGATAATAAATAATTCTGAAAGACCTGTACAAATAATATTTGCAGGTAAAGCTCACCCACATGATAATGGCGGTAAAGAATTAATTAGAAATATTGCAGAAATTTGCAGAAGAGAAGATTTAAGAGATCATATAGTATTTTTAGAGGACTATGATATTAATGTAGCTAGATATATGGTTCAGGGTGTTGATGTATGGCTTAATAACCCTAGAAGACCTTTAGAGGCTAGTGGTACAAGTGGTATGAAAGTTCCGCCTAATGGAGGATTGAATTTTAGTGTATTAGATGGTTGGTGGGATGAATCTTATGACGGTCAGAACGGATGGGCTATAGGAAATAGAGAAGAGTATACTGATTTGGAATATCAAGATGAGGTTGAAAGTAAGGCTCTTTATAATGTATTAGAAAATGAAATAATACCTTTATTCTATGATAGAGGAAGAGATAATATACCTAGACAATGGGTTGCTGCTATGAAATGGAGTATGCAGACTGTTTGTCCTATATTCTCTACTAATAGAATGGTTGCTGATTATTTCCATAAATTCTATAACAATGCAAGTAAAAGATATTTCAATATGACTGGAAATGAATTTACTAAAGCTAAACAATTAAAATCTTGGAAAGAGGATATTGCTTCTAAATGGTCTAAAGTTTCATTTGAAAATACTATTTCAGAAATGTCTTCAAGAAATTTGAAAGTTGGAAGTAAATTTGAAGTAAAAACTATAGTTAATTTGGGAGATATAGCTCCTGATTCTGTAAGAGTAGAAATTTACTATGGTAAATTGAGTATGAAAGAAGAGATTATAGATCCTGTTACAGTAGAGATGAAACATTCTGCTGATTTAGGTAATGGAAGACATTCTTTCTCAGGTACTTTAGAATGTACTAACAGCGGTCAAAGTGGATATGCTATTAGAATGTATCCTTACCATAAAGATTTAAGTTATAAATTTGATATGAAACTTATTATATGGGGTTAATACTTAATAAATAACTTATTATATTTGGGCTTGAACAGATAATGTTTAAGCCCATTTTTTTACTTGTATTTAGTTCTGATAATAAAATGATAATCTTTATATATATTAGTTATTAAATCCATTTTAATTTTAAATGGGGTTTATAATTCCAATATCTAGTTTTACTCTTATACTTGATCCACTCGATAAATTTATCAAAAAAATCTTATTTGTAAAATTTTAGTTATGATGAAATAAACTATCAAATATTATTTTATTTTTACAATTATTAAGATTTATTTATGTCAGTAGTTTATGAGATTGGGGTTAGATTTTCTATGATAAGTATATTTATTTTAACTATGATTTAATCGTTTTGAGAGCCTTATCTATCTTAAACTATGTTAATGAAGTTTCTGCTGTTAGGGGAGCTACTGTTATGATGATAGGAATTAATTTATTAAAAATAGCTAAAATAAAAATGGGTGATTTTTTGCCTGCTATAATTTATTCTATTTTATTGTTTTTGCTTATACCTTATATTTAATTTTTATGATATAATATTATGCAATGAATATTAAAATGTTAGGAGATATTATTATATGGAAGATGTAGTAAAAGAGTATATTGATTATACCAAAGAGAAAGCTAATGTTGATGAAGTTGCAAATAAGAAGCTTGTATCTCAGAATGATAAATTCTTAAAATTAAAGGAATATGTAAAAAATAATCCTGATAAGGAATTTTCTATATGCAAAGAGATAGTATCAGAATTTGATAATATGGATATATTAAAATCTTATTATGCTGCTAATTTTGTGGGACATGCTTTGCATCATGAAGATAGTATAGACGAAGAGATAGGAAAGAGTATTATAAATTTATTTTTTAGAAATATAGATAAAGCCTGCAGATTTATAGAGAATGCATCTCAGCTTTATAATGTAGATGAAGATGAGCTTACTGAAGATGATATTGCAAGAATTACTATAGATGTTATGTATAGATTGGATTATAAACCTTTAGAGGCATTTATTGGTATTGATATGATGATTCCTCCTGTAATGACTGTAATATGTACTAATCAAAATTTGAGAAAGTACTTTATTGATTTAGGTTTGACTGAGCATATTGAGTATTTGGAGTCTTATGTTCATGCATTATCATATATACATATTGGTGTAGAAGCCTGCAATAAAACAAAAGTTCTTATACTTACTCCGAAAATGCAAAGAGGTTTTTATATAGAGGCATCTGATTTGAGTAATGGATATTATCTCATTACTTTATTAGAGGCTGAATTATATAAAAAGAATTTATTAAAAAGATACGGTATAGATAATTATGAGTTTAATGAAACAGTTTATAATATAGCAACAGGTAAGGAATATGCTAAAGAATTGATAGAAGCCGAGGCACATCAGCAATACTATACCATATATGCAGTTCAAAAAGATGGTAGTTATAATATAGAAGATGAAAAAGGAGAATTGGATTTAAATAAAATATTATACAGCGATATGTCTCCTTCAGAAATTCCAGATTTGGAGGATACTCATATACTTATCATGGATAGTGAAGGTATGTGGACCAAACCTATAAAATGGGATATAAGCTATTTTTCAAAACCTCATCAGAAATTAAATCCTTATGTGAAAATATTAGATGAAATATCCGATGAAGAATATAATATTTGGATGGAAAAAATTAAAAATTATAATTTTTATTTATTATAAATATAATATTTGAAAAATTACTTTATAGTTATTAGCTATTTTTTATTGCTTTAAGAAATTGATAATATGATAAATAATCAAAATTCTTTATTGAGTTAATTGATTTGATATTATA
>NZ_JARHYI010000003.1 GCF_029258575.1 Brachyspira sp.
TTTCTGTTGTGTATTATACTGTTTCATAGATATTCCTTTTTGTTTTTTTTAGCAATTTAAATTATAAGGAATATCTCATTTTTTTTAAACTAAAAGTGTGCAATATCTATGGAACTTAAACAAAAAGTAAAAAATAATTATGTTGCTTTTTTTCCTTTTAATCGTTATAATTTTAAAAATTCATGATTTAGATTAAAGTATTGAAGGAGTATAAAATGAGAGTTTTACTAAAAGCTGAAGAATATGAAAAAGTGCTTCCTAGATTGGCTGCTGAAATTATTGAAAAAGAGGATATGGAGAAATTAGTTATAGTTGGTATAAGAAGGAGAGGCGATTTTTTGGGTGTGAGATTAAAAAAGCTTTTAGAAGAGAAGATTAAAAAAGATATTCTTATTGGGGCAATAGATATTAATCTTTATAGAGATGATTTATCTATTCTTTCAGAATTTCCTGAAATTAAAGAAACTGATATACCTTTTGATATTACTGGTAAAACTGTACTTCTTATTGATGATGTGCTTTATACTGGAAGAACTATTAGAGCAGCTCTCAATGCTTTATTTGATTATGGAAGACCTAAAAAAGTATCTTTACTTGTTTTGGTAGATAGATTCGGCAGGGAATTACCTGTATCTGCTAATTATGTCGGAGTTGCTCTTAATGTACCGCAGGATCAATATGTATCTGTAAGGGTAAAAGAGCTTGAAGGGGAGGATTTGGTTTTACTTAAAGATAGAAATTAAAAAATATCGATATTTTTGATAATAAAAAAGGGACTTTTTTGAAGTCCCTTATTCATATTTAATCTCCAAATTTTCTAAACAGAGATGAATACATATCATAGAACTCTGTTTTGGAGAAATCATTTAAATCTTCAGGAGACATTTTTTCAACAATATTTTTGAAATATCCAAATAGTTTTTTAAATTTATTAATTTCATTTTCTGATAATAATAGATCTGGTTTATTGCTGTAATCATTAGTATTTTCATTGGATTCTTCAGATTCAAATAATTTTATAGCATGATCTAAATCTGATTGCGTAATTTCTCCATCAAAATCTTCTTCATCAGGAAGTTTATTTTCTTTTTCTTCCATTAAAATAGATTCATTATCATCACCCAAACTAAATTCTTCTTCAACAGCCACATTGTCATCTAAATTTTCCTTTTCAATAGTTTTTAATTCTTTTTCTTCAGACATATTAGTCTCCTTCTTCAAAAGTTCATCCATAGAATCAAAATGTTCTAAAGATTTAGCTTTATTATTATCTTCTTTATTATCATTTTCATTTGTTTTATTATTTATTTGTATAAGTTCTATACCGTCTTCGCTATCACCCTTTATTATGTTTTCCAACATATTTAAGTCAG
Organism: Brachyspira sp.; assembly: GCF_029258575.1. GTDB lineage: Bacteria > Spirochaetota > Brachyspiria > Brachyspirales > Brachyspiraceae > Brachyspira. The sequence continues at coordinate 1,374 of NZ_JARHYI010000003.1, forward strand.
AATCTTTTATTTCATCTATCTGAACATTATTTATGTATACAAGATTTTCTAATTCTTCTTCACTTACATCTTCATCTTCAAATTTATCTACATCATCTTGATACATTTCTTTTTCTTCTTCACTCAAATCTTCTTCGGCTTGATTCTCTACTTTATTCAAATAACCCTCAAACATATCTTTATCTTCATCTGATAAATCTTCTTCTTCTTCAGCTGTATCTTCTTGTGTATCAGTTTCTTCTTTTATCTCTTCTAACTCATTATCATTAACTTCAGAAACAGAATAATTATTTTCTCTATAATCATCAGTTATGCCTTCTTCGTTTTCATTGATATATCCGTCATCTATCTCTTCTAACTCATTATCATTAACTTCAGAAACAGAGTAATTATTTTCTCTATAATCATCAGTTATCTCTTCTTCATCACTTTTTGAAGATTCATTATCATTTATATCAATATCTTTAGTTATTAAATCGAGTTCATTTCCTGATAATTGTATTACATTATCATTTTTATCCATTTCTTCATTTATAAAATTTGATTCATCTATATAATCAACATTATCTATATCAGGTACTATTACATTTTTATTATTATATTGTACATTAATTTCATCTTCTTTATCTTTTAAATTATCTTCTTTTATAAGATCTACTTCTTTAGGTTCTTCATCATCTATCTCTGGTAATTCCAAATCTTCATCTACAGTTAAAGAATCATTATCCTGTATAATTATAGAACTATCATCATCTAAATCTGGTATTTTAATTTCTTCATCATCTATTTTATCTTCTTCTATGTCTTGATTATTGGTAGACTGATTATTAAAGAAATCCTGTAAATTAAACTCTTCAACACAATCAAGAATTTCTAATTCTTCTTCTGTCAAACTATCTTTTTCATATACTTCTTTCATAAGAACATTTTGTTCCTCAGAATATATATGTTCAACTACATAATTTTGATCTTCAGAAAATACAGCATTTTCCAAATCTATATTATCTTTGGCATAAAAAGTTCTTTTTACTTTTGTTCCATCTTCTGTTTCTATTAATGTATATTTATCTAATGATAATTCTTCAGAAATATTTTCTTCTTGTACTTCCTGAGAGCTTTGAGTTTCTTCTTGTGTGTTTTCTAATTCTTCAGTACTTTCAATATCTTCTTCTTTAGAAATTTCCTGCTGAGTAGGATTTTCATTAAGATAATCTTCATCTAAATGATTAATATCCAAAAGCTCTTCATCAGAATATTCTTTCATTTCTAATTCATTTTCTTCTTGTATTTCTACTTCCTGAGAGCTTTGAGTTTCTTCCTGTGTTTTTTCTAATTCTTCGGTACTTTCTTTTTCTAATTCTTTTAAGCTTTCTTCTTTACTGATTTCAAAATCATCTAAACTAATACTTTCTAATTTTTCTAAACTGCTTTCATAATCTTCTGCAATGTTTTTTTCTTCAGAAGTTTTTGCTTTTTCTTGTATGTCTTCTAATTCTTCTAACCCCTTTTCTATATCTGTTTCTAAATCTTCAACAGTTTCTTCTATATTACCTTTTTCATCTGAATCTATATTTTCTTCTAGTTCTTCTAAATCTTCTATACTAATTTTATCTTCTTCAGTTTGAACTTCTTCCTGTATATTTTCTAATTCTTTTAAACCTTCTTCTATACTTGTTTCTAAATCTTCTGTGCTAATTTTCTCTTCTTCAGTTTGAACTTTTTCCTGTATATTTTCTAATTCTTTTAAACCTTCTTCTATGCTGGTTTCTAAATCTTCTGTGCTAATTTTATCTTCTTCAGTTTGAACTTCTTCTTGTATATTTTCTAATTCTTCTAAACTTTCTTCTATACTGGTTTCTAAATCTTCTAAATCTATACATTCTTCTATATTAATTATATCATCTAAATTTATATCATCTACTTCTTCTTCATTACTTTCCAAATTCAAATTAATGTTCTCATCTACAGTATTTTCATCATTTTCTTTTTTATTTATATTAGATAAACTTTCCTCTAAATTATCCAATTCTTCCAAATTCAAACTTATTATTTCATCGGAAGAATCAGTTTTTATATTATTTTCCTCATTTGATTTATCTTTGGTTGCTGTTTCTGTATTAATTTCCTTATCTTTTTCATCTTCATCATTGTATAAGATATGGTTAATGTCTAGAAGTTCCTCATCTGTATACTCTCTCATTTCTAAACCATGAGCATTATCTTCTTTTACATCTTCATTATCATCATCTAATTCATTTTGCTGAATATCATCTTCATTTGTATCATCTTCTAATAAATCTAATAAATCATCATCACTATAATTATCAACATCATCATAATATTCTTCTACAGATTCATTATCATTATCATCATCATCATCTAAAGGATTAACTTCTTTAAAAGTACTATCTAAATTAAAATCTTCAACGGTTTTAATATCATCAAGTTCATTTTTTAGTAGAATTTCTTCATCTGTTTTTTTATGTACATCAGAATGTATTTCATTAATTATTTCAGACTGTTCAGAGGATAATTTTTCAGAATCATTAGCCTTTTCAATTTGCCCATCAGTTTTTATACCATCAGGAAATAGTTTTGACATGTCTATTTCAGAATCTGTCAATTGATTTGCAACTTCTATATCGCTGTCTGATAAGCTTAAAGTTTCCTGAAGATTTTTATATTTTTTTGTTTCTTCTTCTGAATATGTATCGCTTTCTAACTCTATTTTCTGTTCATCTTCAATGTAATTATTAATATTGGCAATATTTTCTTTTTTATATTCTTTGGATGTGATTTTTCCATATATTTTAGGACTGTCTTTATCTGTATTTCCAACTGATATTACTGGGAATTCATTTTCATTGATTTCTATAGTTCTATCTATAAGTTTGTTTATATCATACTCATTGAGTGAGATGTCTTTATTATATTCAAAAATACTAGCGAATTCTTTTTCCACTATCAGTTCTCTTCATAATTTTTTCTTATAGTTGAATATCTTTTTTGTATATTAATCGTAGTATCATTTGTTATTGGTGTGTTATAGTCAAATTCAGCAGGTAAAAAACCTAGTTCGGTCATTCCTCCGCAAAGCTCCAAAACTTTTGATACAGAAGTTCCATATTTACAAAAATATACTCCCTGATTAACAACCGCTCCTTTTACTGTAATACTAATCAATGTATTATTTGTATCTGTATTTTTATAAAAGAAATTTAATATTATACCAAATACAAATATTAATAATGTAAAAGATAAACAAAGTATTCTATCTCTCATAATATTATCGGTTATTTTATTATATAACTAAACCATTTTATTTAATGATATCATTCTTTTTATTTGTAGTCAAGATTTATACAATTAATATATAATTCTTTGTATATTATTATATAAAAATCTTTCTTTTTTGCTTGAATATTTATATATATAGTAGTATACTGTTAAAAATATTATATTTATTTCCGATAATCATGCGTAAATAAAAATTATATGGTGTTATATATATGTTTGACTTAGATGTAGTAAATGCTTTTAGCAAAGGCACAGTAATTATATTAAAAAGTTATTTCAATTCAAAAGTAGGCAAGGGCGATGTGAGAATATACAGAAATGCCAATCATGTAGGTGGGGTTATTGTTTTTGTAGGTATTACAGGAGATTTGAGTGGAAGACTTATGTTTAATATGAGTAAGGCTACTGCTTTTAAATTAGCTTCAGCTCTTAATATGGAATCCATAACTACAATAGATGATATATTTATTGCTACTATTAAAGAATTCGTTAATATGGTTGCAGGAAGTGCTATTAATGATTTATCTACAAAACATATAGATTTGGATATGACGCCTCCTGCTATACTTATGAGTGAGCAGATGTCTATGCTTGAAAAAGAAAATGATAAAATATTATCTATAAATTATAAAACAGAACTTGGTGAAATATTTATGAATTTAATATTATTCAATCAAACTAAGTGATAAATTTGTGCCTAAACTTATACAATATTCCATACTTATTTTTATCTTTTTTTTATCTTTAAAAATTATCATCACTAATATAATGATCTCCAAAAAGGCTAATGCTTTTTTGAATAAATATTTCAAAGATGAAGATAAATTATATTCTCTTAAAGAGGTATCAGATGCATTTATATTAGAAGAAGATCATTTTTTAAAACTTTTATCTACTTTAGAAAAATACAATTACTTTTCTTTTTTTAATAAGAGAGGTGTAACAATGGTAAAAGATTTCTATTCAAAATATGAGTTGAAATATTTAGTTAGGCTTTTATGTAAAAAACAAAAATTAAAGATTTAATTACATTATTTCTTTTATAAAGATATCGTTAGAAGTAGATAAATCAACTATTTCCAAGCCATCGCTTACAGTTCCATCCAAATGTTTAACTATAGAAAGTACTGGTCTTAATGGTAAATTCGGATTTTGTTCTATAACCCTTGCAATGCTTCCATTAGAAAGCTTAACTCTTGTATTATTAGGATAAAAACCTACAGCTTTTTGAAATGCTTTAACAACATCACTGTCAAAATCTTTTTTGGCAAGCGATATTATTATTTTTACGGCTTTATCAGCAGGACAAGGCACTCCATGTTCTCCTTTTGTTATTAAATTATTAAATGTATTGCAAATAGATACTATTTTACTGTATAAACTTATATCTTTATTATCTTTTTGAAAAGGGTAACCGCTTCCGTCATATTTTTCATGATGTTCCAATACTATATCTGCAATATTATCATCTAAATTATCTCTTTTTACCAATTTATATCCCTGAGTAGGGTGCTTCTTTAAAATATTCTCTTCCTCTTTTGTTAGATTTGATTTAGTAAGAAGACTTTCCTGAATAAGTACCTTTCCTATATCATGAACTAATGCCCCAAGCATAATATTAGCCATATCTACTTTAGTAAGATTTAATTCTCCTGCAGTTATTGCAGATAAAGTGGCTACATCTACAGCATGCTTATACATTGTTTCATCTTTTCTCTTTAACATAGATAGATATGAATGAGCATCTTTATTTTCTACAATAGATGAAAGCATACTATTGACTTCTTTTTTCATCGAATCAAAATCTATACTTCCCCCACTTCTTGCAGTTTCATATAATAATTTAGTTTTTTCTATGGTAATTTCTTTATTTTTTGCAACTTCTTCACTATCTATTTTTAATATTTTTTTACCGTTTTCTTCTATAACACCTCTTAAAACAGCCTTACTACCATCTCCAGATGTATTTACATGATTTTCTTTTTTCAAATCTAAAAGTTCCAATACACTAATAGTTGTAATAGAATTTCTTTTTAAAGTTTCTATGATATCTTTTGTGATTATAGTTCCAATATCTACTATTCTTTTATCATCGCTATTATATATATTACTTGCTACTTTCATTCCTTCTTTTACTTCATTTAGTGGTATAGTAATCTTTGGCATTTAAAATATCCTCATAATAAAATAATAAGTCATCATATTGTTCTATATAATATCATATAGTTGTATATTATCAAGTAAAATTATGTTAATTTATTAATATAAAAATTAATTTATGTAGTTTTACCAAATCTTATAGAAGTTACATTATATTTATTAAGTCTTAATATGAACATTGCTAATATTACAGCTAAAAAGAATGCTGATATTATAAAATAATTAGCTATTGATACACTTGTTTCATTTTTTATACTATTTAATCTTTCTGATTTTAAATTTATACTCTCATCTACAGCATTAGCAGCAGATATATTTCCGCTTTCCATTAATGAACCTTTTCTCATTCTCAAATTATCTATTTCTTGAATAATATTATCGGCTTCTCTATCTTTTTTTATTTTTCCATATAAGCTGTATCCCCAAGTACCTATTCCTATAATTGATAAAATAGATGTTATTATGATAAGTACAAATATGGCAAATTTCCTTTTTTTTATGCTTAAATTTGATATATTTAATGATTTTGATTTTATTTCTTCAATATGATCTATAAGTTCTTTAGATTCTGGGTATGTTAATCTAGCTTCTTCCATGCATGATAAAAGATTTAACATAGATTTATATCTTTCTGATCTTTGAAAACCTAAATATAATTTATCTATTTCTTTTATCTTATCTTCTACAGTATGTTTAACAGTTTTAGGTTTTAAAAAGTATGATTTTTTATTTTTTTTCTTTTTGCTATTATCATATTCTAAAGTTTCTTCATTTTCATCTTCATTTTCTAAGAGATTAATATTATCATTTTCATTATTTTCTATGAATCCTTTATCTAATTTTCTTATTCCACCTAATGTACTTTCCTGACTTACCGTATTTCCATTCTTATCTTTTACCTGAACTCTTATTCCGAATGTGTTTCTGAACATAGCTTCGGCACTTTCTACACTAGTATCTTTATTTATAACTATAAAAGCTTTTTGATTTTTTCTAGGATCTGCTATTTCAAATAGTTTAATATTATCTGATTTATGTGCACCTTTATATATACCAAGTGATATCCCAAATTCTCTATCAAAAGCATCAAGCAACTTTGATATTGACATATCTAATGTAATCTTCATAATAAACCTCATTAGTGGCTATTTTATAATATTTTACAATAAATAAAACATATAATTGTAAAAAAAGAAAAAATATATAACATAATACTTGATTTTTATTTACTATAATTTATAATCTAAGCTATTAAAAAATTAAAGTAATTGGTTTTGATAATTACATATTGCCGAGATGGCGAAATTGGTAGACGCAGCAGACTCAAAATCTGCCTGAGGCAACTCAGTGAGGGTTCGAGTCCCTCTCTCGGCACATTAAATTACTATAAATGAGTGTGCCTTATGAATTACTCATCTATAATAATAGACGATGATAATAACAGATTGAATAAAGTCAAAGCTGCTTTAGAAAGTTCATCTGTTGATGTTTTTATAGCTGAAAATTTATATGAACTTATAAGTAAAATATATAAATATAGTATAAAAAATTTGGTGTTTAATCCTAATTTAGCTTGGATTAATGTTATAGAATTTATTTCAGAACTTAAAAAACTTCCGAATTTCGATGAATTTACAATCTTTTTCCTATATGAAAATATGGGGATTGATTTAAAAAAAGAAGCAAAAAAACATAATATTATATGTATGAAATATCCTTCTCATATTAATAAATTAGCTACAAAAATAGTATCTTTATGATTGAATCATAAACTTTATAAAGAAAGTAGTACCTTCATTAATTATGGATTCTACATCTATAGTTCCATTATGTTCTGAAATTATTTTTTCTACTGTTGAAAGTCCTATACCTGTTCCTTTTTCCTTTGAAGTGAAATACGGCTCAAATATTTTATGCAAATTATTTTTTTCTATACCAATACCTGTATCTGTTACGCTTATTATAAAAAATTCATTTAAATCAATAATTTCATGATATGATGATATGTAAATAATAGAACTTTGAGATTTTTCCATAGCTTCTACAGCATTTTTTATTAAATTTCTGAAAGCCATCATCAATTTTTCCCTATCCATATTAATAAAGTAATCATGTTTACTTAAAACTACATTAAATTTTATATTACCAGTGTTTTTAAAAGATTCTAACACTTCTAATAAAGCTTCATTTATAGATTGTTTATTTTCTGATAATTTTATGGCAAATGAAAATTCAGAAAAAGATTTAGTTAAACTTGCAATAGCATCAGCATTTTTTATTATAAGCTTTGCCGATTTTTTAGCTTTTTCAACATCGATATCCGTCATATTTGTAGATATTCTTCTGTCTATTAGTTCTGCATTCATTATTATGGGCATTAACGGATTTTTTATTTCATGAGCTACTTTAATAGCAGCTTCCCTCCAAGTTTCTAGTCTTGCTCTAGTGTTTTCTCTATCTCTATGATATTTTAATGCTCTAGCCATTACATTGAATCTATGTATAAGATTTCTCATATCATGAACACCACCAAGCTTCATATCTATATTAAAATCAGCATTCGTTATAGAATTTGTAGCATTTAGAACTAAACTTATAGGTCTTGTTATAAGTCTTGATAAAGCTATACCAAATATTATAGAGAAAAAAGTTGATATACCCAATACAAATATATATAGTAAATTAAGTATCATAGAGAATTCGGTTGTGAATATATTTACAGAATTATATATTCTAAATGATTCCAAAGCATTATTTCTTATTTCTATATAATTTTTGGGCATAACTTCAGACCATACAACATAATTATTACTATATGATAATGGTATAATAGCATTTACATAGAACAATTCATTATATTCACTATTAATAAATATAGTATCAGTATTATTTAATTTATAATTAATATCAAGTGGTATATAATTGGTCGAGTTAAAAAATATTATATTGTTGCCATTATATGAATTTGATAAAAAAACTATATTATTAAAATACTCTGAATTTTTTAATATTTTATTAATATCGTTATAATCCATATTTTCAGTTTCTAAATTATGAAATATATTATTAAAATATCCTACTCCTACTTTTTTTATGGTATCAAACATAAATTCTTGTTTATCTATTATTTCTTTATTTGAAGCATCTATTATATATTCTACTGAACTATTAATATTCTGATTCAAAAATAGATTTAAATTTGTTTTGATAATATATGTAGATATTTTACTTATAAATATACTTGGAATAACAGTCATAAGTCCCATAATAAGTACTATTACCAATTTTAAATGTGATCCTTCTTTTTTCATTATAGCATCAACTATGAATTTTATTATGATAATTATCCCTATAACTATACTTGTAAATGGGAAGAATAATACAGAAAATATATAAAATTTATTTGTGATATTAGGTTCATATATAAAACTGCTTGCCCAAATAGCTGCGATTAGATTTATTATAGTAAATATGGATATAAGACTTGGGAATAATATACCATATCTATTTTTTATTTTTTGAATTAATTTTTTAATTATATTCATGATGATTATTATTTTTTTAGTATATCTTTTAATATAATTTTCATATCATCTATTTTGTTTAATTGTACTGCATTTATACCCATTTCTGCGGCACTATTAACATTATTGATATTATCATCTATAAATAGACATTCTTCTGCTTTTAAGTCAAATTTTTGCAAAAAATATTCGTATATATCTTTATTTGGTTTAATCATTTTTATATGTGCTGAAACAACCCCTCCAATACAAGTATCATAAAAGAAGTTCGTTTCTTTTCTCAGTATTTCAAATGTTTCAGATGGCATATTTGAAAGATAGTATATATCATATCCTTTATCTTTATATTTTTTTAATAGTGAAATATTATTTTTATTTTTGTTTAAACATAATGTTAAACCATTATCAAACAAATCATTTATAATTTTTTCATATTTTGGATTTGTTTTTATGAATAATTTTCTAGCATCTTCAAAAGCCAAATCGCCCTTATCCATAAGATGCCAATTTTTATTTTCAAAAGTATTTTCTATGAATTGTTTTTTATCTATTTCATCTATATTTTTATTGATGAATCCTTTCACATTAAATTCATAGAGTACATTTCCTATATCCGATATAATATTCTTAATCATAAATAAATACCTTAAAAAACTATTTTATTATTATATTTTTGCTGAAATGTTTGTCAAGTAATATTATTATTTTTATAAAACAATAATAAATATTATGTTAATTTTAATTACAGTATTGACAAATAATGAAAAAGAATTTATATTGTAATTACTCTGCTGTTCTCGTTAAGCGATGTTACATTCTTGCGCCAGTATAAATTAATGCATAAGGGATCTAGAGTGAAGCATTAATGATAGGCTCGCCGTTATCGCGATACGGTTTTGAGAAATCAAGGTCATGTTTCTGAGGAACCCACCTGACGCGAAAGCTCAGGCGCATTTATGTCGTGTACGACTCAGCGGAGCTTTTTTATTAATTCAAATAATTCATTTCCATAATAATAAAAGATTTCAAGTAAAATTTAGTTTAGCCGATAACTAATAATAGTTTTTTATATCTTTTTAGAAGATAATTATTATTCAAAGGCTATGTTATGAATGAAAATAAAAAGCAAAAAGTAATGAAAACAATTTTAAGTTTGATGATATCTTTTCTTATCATATTTATAGTGGCTATGTTCACACGTGCTGCAAGTAATACAATATTACCTGAAAATAATTCTGTAGCAATATTGATAAATGATTATTTAGATATGATGATGCAAAGAATGGATAAAATAGCGGTAAAAATGAAAATAAAAAGAAATAGTGTATCTGAATATCAGGTTAATTTGATAACTCAGTCTATATCTGATTATGTGGGTTATAATATGTATCAAACCGCTGATTCTTTAAAAGATTTTGATCCAAATAATATACCTGTAAAAAAGGAATTGGATAAATATAAAAATAGTTATTATAAAATGACAGTTGAAAATCCATATTTAAGAGGAATGACTATTTTTAATATAGATGGAAAAATGCTTTTTAATTTATATTTATCAAGAAATAAATCTTGGCCTTTAGAATTACATAATAATTTAATAAATGAAATTAAGAATAAAGGTTCTTTAGTTTTAAATGCTACTAATGAAAATGCCTTTTATATAATGGAATATATCAAAAACTCTCATGGTGAAATAATATCAGCAACTAGAAATGATTATGCTTATGTATCTGATATTGCTATGTACTATCAAGTTGCTGATAAAAGACTTTATGTAAGCGATGCTAGAAATTCTGTTTATAATGTTAGAGAGGCAGTTGGAGATAACAATATAGAAAAAGTTTCAAGCCTTATAAACAGATATGCTTATTATAAAAAACAGCCTAGTTTTATGGTTAATGATTCTCTTTCTGTTTCTATGATAGGTAAGGAATATCCTAATTATTTTGAGCTTATAGTATTAGCTTTAACTGCATTACTAATATTGATTTGTCAATTATTAATTAAAGCTGTTGCTCATTTCTTTAAATATATTATACAGATTAAAAGAAATAGAGATTATGTTGAAAGTGTAATGGGAAGTGATGAACTTATAAATAAAAGTATAGTGAATAATGAACTTCCTAAATCTAATGCTATTGAGGATATGCCACCAATTATTCAAAAGGTATATTATAAAGTGCCTGATGAGTATTTAAAAGAACATAATGAGGATAAAAAATTTAATATAGGTAATGATATATTAAATATAGTTTCTTCTATCAAAGAGGAAATAAAGATGTCCAAAAATAAATTTGCATTTTCAAAAGAAGATCTTTTAGAAGATACAAATTCTTCAGAAGAGATTAAAGAAAATACAGAGAATATAATAAAAGAAAATACAGAAGATATAGAAAGTAAAAATGATGTTCCTGTAATAGTAAATGAAAATAATGATATTGAAGATTCTAATAATATGATAGAAGATGAACAAATGAATGATGATGATATAGAAAATGCATTTGCTTCTATAAAAAGAGATTTGCAAGAAGAATATGAAATGGCTATTGAAGAAACATTTACTGATGATGGCATATATGATATTGAAGATATGATACAGGAGAATTCTATAGAAGATGATAATTTAGTAAGTGCAGAATATGAGGCGGATATAAAGGATGCAAATGAAGAGATAGAAAACATAAAATATGAAAAGTTTATGTCTATATCAAATGAGCAATTGAATAATATATCAATAAATAATCAATTTAAAACCATTGATGAAAATGATTTAAAAATCAAAAATGAATTTAATAGAAAAATAGTAAAAAATGATTTATTGTCAATTTCTAAAGATGAAGAAGATAGAAGTTCATTATTTGAAACTAAAAAAGAGGATAATTATATAAATAATGATTCTCATAATATTAGTATGAGTATATTAAATTCATACAATAAAGCTATCGATAATATAAAAAATGAAAATAAAGTTAATGAAGAATATAAAGAAAATAATTCTGCAAAAGAAGAAATAAAAAAAGTTGATAATTCAAGAGCAGATGATGTATTTGCTGCTTTTGATAAAATGCTTTCTTCTATAATAAACAAAGCAGAGGAAGATGCTAGAAAAAGTATAACAAAAAAATAATAGTTGTTTAGAGGTGATTATATGTCTGACAAACATAATAAGATATCTATCTTTGTATATGTATCTATATTAATGAATTTAATAGTTTTGGCCCTATTCATTACATTCGTATTTGGGCTTAAAAAAGATGCTTTTGATGTTGATACAAAAAAGCTTGATAGAAATGCTTTGATATGTCAGAATAGTATAGTAAATCTTGTAAAGGATTATGATAATAGACTTAATAAGATAGTAGATAGTTACCCTTTTATAAACTTATTACAGCAAGTTATATTGAATGGTATAGATGAAGCTGAGAGAGATAGAATTATATCAATATTTAGAAGTGGTAATTATCCTTTTGATACTGTAGCATTGTATTTAGCCGATGGAAAATCAGTATTTTCTTCTACTGTAAAGACTAAACCCGTTGATTTGGAAAATTATAAAAAATCTAAAGCTATTGCATTTTTTGATAAAGATTATGATGGTGTATATTTTGTAAAGCCTATAAAAAATGATAGGGGAATAGAAGTAGGGTATATAGTAGCAAGTGTATTTAAAAAAATATTTGAAAATACATCTTATAATTTGAACTTTGCCGTTCTTCCTAATGGAGTAGTTTATTATAATCCTTCCATAGATATTAATAGTATATCCATAGATAGCTTAACACAGTATATGAATAAGGATATAGGAAGTTCTGGAAATATTGAAACTGATAATAGTACATTTGCCTTTTATTCAGGTAAGGTTAAAGATATAGATAATTTTAGTATTGGTATATTGGAATTAAGTGTTCCTATAGTACAGAGATATTTGAAATATATTATATTGGTACTTTTATCATTATCTTTTATATTTTTATTAACTTCTTCTTTAATAGGGATAGCTGCACCTGTCAATAATATTAAAAAAGATGATGAAGATGATATATATGATGAAAGCGATCTTCCTATAAATAATTATGCTAATGCTAATATTGTTAATGATGAAGAATTTAATATAGATGATTATGACAGCAATATAGAAGATTTAGATGATGATAGTATTAAATATTTAAATAAAAGAGATAGAATAACAAAACAGAGTAAACTTGATTTGCCTGATATAGATGATGTTGAGGATATAAAAGTAGAAAATAATACTTCTAGTTTGGATAGTATAATAGATTATGATGATGATATCAAATTGGATGATATATTAGAAGACGGAGGAGAATCAATAAAAAATGATGATGATGATGAAGTAATTAAATTAGATGATATATCCTCTTTAGACAGTGAATTAGATGAAGCAGACGAAGAAGATGAGAATATCAAATTAGATGATTTATCATTATTAGAAAATGTCGAAGAAGCAGTAGAAGATGAGAATATCAAATTAGATGACTTATCATTATTGGAAAATGCAGAAGACGATAGTGAATCAGAAGATAGTATCGAATCAGAAGAAGTACCTAATTTAGATGATGTATTAGAAGATGAGAATGAAGAAGAATCTAATGCAGAAGAATCAGAAGAAGAAAATACAGAAGATAATTATCCAGAGATGAAAGAGTATACTGATGAAGAACTTTTAGATTCAGATCATATATTGGAAGAAGAAGAAAATAATGAATCGGAAGATAGTATCAAATCAGAAGAAGTACCTAATTTAGATGATGTATTAGAAGATGAGAATGAAGAAGAAGCTAATGTAGAAGAATCAGAAGAAGAAAATACAGAAGATAATTACCCAGAGATGAAAGAGTATACTGATGAAGAACTTTTAGATTCAGATCATATATTGGAAGAAGAAGAAAATAGTGAATCAGAAGAAGTACCTAATTTAGATGATGTATTAGAAGATGAGAATGAAGAAGCTAATGCAGAAGATACAGAAGATATAAATGAAGAAGTTTTAGATGATGAAAATGATTATGATAATAATATATCAGAAGATACTGATGATGAATTGGAGGAAGTTGTTGATGATAATAATTCTAAAGAAGATGATATTATAAAAGGTATTGATGATATTATAGATGATAATAATGAGGGGGATATTTTGATAAGTCATGGATCAATTTTAGAAGATGAGATAGTAAAAAAAGAAGAAGAATATTTCTCTTCTAGTGATGCTTTTAATTTCTCACTTAATAGAGATTTTTTATTAGGTGAAAATGAAGATGAAGAGATTGATAATAATGCAGATAGTAATGATATATCACATAGCTTTAATAATGAAGAATATGATGATGAAGAAGTTATAAAGCCTGCCAATGAAAATGATAGTTTTGATACAGAAGATTTAATAGATAAAGACTTGTATGATCCTGAAGAAGTTCCTAAAGCACCTGATGATTTTTATAGAGAGGCAGAAGAGAAAGTAAAAGAAAATATGACTGCTAGTTGGAGAAATGTTTTGAAATCTCTTAGAGGTAAAAAATTTATTAACAAGAATATGAATGATATGTTGGAATGGGTGAAAGAACAATCAGGACTTGATATTAAGCATGCTGCTATGCTTGAAAGAAGAGATGATGGAAATTATTCTATAGAAGACTCTCAAAATATATCTGATGATACAAAAAATAAATTGAATATAAATGAAAATGAGGCTTTATTCAAAAAGATATTGTCACATAAAAAAACATTGTATGTATCTGATCCTTTCGCTTCAGATTCTATTAAAAATAAATTTGGTGTTTCAGATAGAGAAGATATATCTCATATGATATTCGTACCAATAGAAAATGATGAAGGAGGATTAAAATCATTTTTTATAGGACTTTCTAGTAATTGATTTAATTAAAGAGAGGTTGCAGTAAATAGATGGAATATTTTATCGTAGTATCAGCTTTTATAGTTATAGGAATAATAGTTAGTTTAGTTTTCAGCAATGTATTGAAAATAAAAGTATTCGGCGGTTGGATTATGATGTTTCTTATAGCTACTGTTGGTGCTTTGCTTGGTTCTTACTACTTACCTAGAGTTAGTAATATACAATATATTAAAATAAATTTATCATCTGCTATTTTAGGATCTATTATATTGGTAATTCTTTTATATATATTTACTCCTAAATCTTTGAAGTAAGAGGGTATATCAATATGTTTATAAAAGAAGTTAAAGAAATAATAAAGCCAAGCATAAAAGATGAAGAGGCTATATCTAATATAAGAAAAGCAGCCGAAATAGCACAGGATTCTATAGATTTAGCTTTTAAACTTTGTATGTCTGGTGTAAGAGCTTCTAAAATTGATAAAGAAGTAGAAAAATATATAAAAAGTAAAAATGCTTATCCAGCTAATTTTGAAGTCCCAGATTATGGATTTGCCACAAGTATATCAAGCGGAAATGAAATAGCACATGGAAGACCTACTAATAATAAAATACTTGTTCATGGAGAACCTGTATGCGTTGATGTAGGAGTAAAGTATAATGGATGTTATGCTGATTGTGCTAGAACTATAGTTATAGAAGGTGGTATGGGATCAGTTAATCATAGAGCTTATAAACTTATAGAGGCATGTAAAAAGTCTTTGGAATATGCTATTTACAAATTAAAGCCTAATGTTCTTTTAAGCGAATATGGAAGAACTGTTGAAAATAAAGTTCATGAATATGGATTTAAAGTTATAAAATCTCTTACAGGTCATGGTGTTGGTTATGAATATCATGAAGCCCCTTATATATTTAATTTTTATCATCCTAATAATGATGTTTTATTAGAGCCTAATATGGTGCTTGCATTAGAGCTTATGATTACGAATGGAACAGACAAGTACGAAAAAGAGAAAGACGGCTGGACTTTATCTACTCCTGATTATTCTTTAGCTGTTCATTTCGAGCATACTGTTTTAATCACTCAAACAGGTGTTGAAATATTAGGTATAAAAAAGTAATTAATTTAATACATCATTTTACTTTACAGTTCTATATGGAAAGTTTATAAAAGATAATATATACTAATATAACATTTTTTAGGAATATATTTATGGGAAGCGTATTTGGAAATAATATTAAATTAAGTTTATTTGGGGAATCTCATGGCGAAGCTATAGGATGTGTCATAGACGGTTTTCCTTATGGTATTAATATAGATAATGAATTTATAGAAAAAGAGATGAATAGAAGAAGGGCTAAAAATGCCAAGATTGCAACAGCAAGAAATGAGGCTGATAAGCCAGAAATATTATCTGGTATACTTGAAGGAAAAAGCACAGGAATGCCTATTGCTGCTGTAATAAAAAATGAAAATAAAAGAAGTGGAGATTATTCTAATTTAAAAGTCATTCCAAGACCTTCTCATAGTGATTATACTGCTATGCTGAGATATGATGGATTTAATGATATAAGAGGAGGCGGACATTTTTCTGGAAGACTTACTGCTCCTTTGGTATTTTCTGGGGCTTTATGTAAATTGGCACTTAAAGAAAAATTTGATATTACTATAGCTGCTCATATCAAACAAATATACAATATTAAAGATAAATACAAAAATAATACTTTTCCAAGCTATGAAGATTTTATAAATAATTATGATAAAGAATTGGCTGTATTCGATGATGATGCTATGAATAAGATGCTCAAAACTATAGAAGAGTCTAAAATGAATATAGATTCAGTGGGAGGAATTATTACTGCTGCTGTATTTAATATGCCAGCTGGATTTGGCGAGCCTTTTTATTCATCTATAGAAAGTAGAATAGCCCAATCTTTATTTGCTATACCAGCAGTGAAAGGTGTAGATTTTGGACTTGGATTTGATTTCGTTAATTATAAGGGAAGCGAATGCAATGATGCTTATACTATAAAAAATGATGATAATATAAAAACTATAGAGACAAAAACTAACAATAACGGCGGAATATTAGGCGGCATATCAAACGGCATGCCTATAATAGTTAATACAGTTATCAAGCCTACTCCTTCAATATCAAAAGAGCAATTGACATTAAATATAGAAACTAAAGAGGAAGAAGTCCTTATTATTAAAGGGCGTCATGATCCATGCATAGCAGTAAGGGCTGTTGCTGTTATAGAAGCTGCTATTGCCTTTTCTATACTTGATTTATGTATAGATATGAAGGGCAGATTAATTTAATGTTAAGGAGTATATAGAATGAAAATAAATTAATTTCTTTTATTAAAAATAATAGAAAAGAATTATTAACTATTTTTATAATATTTATAACATCAAGAATATTATTCATTATTTTACTATATGTAGGTTTATATCATTTACCAAATAAAGGAACTTATGATATAAATAATATATTAGAGATATTTTATAGATGGAATGATGCTTCAATTTATATAGATATTGCTAGATACAGTGTGCATTTGTCTTATTATGCTTTTGCTCCAATATATACTATATCAATAAAATTTTTTTCATATATATTTTTAGGTTCTTATGAATTTGTGGGCTTTTTTGTTACAAATATATCATTTATATTATTTATGATACTTTTTTATTATTATATAAGTTTTTATATATCTAAAGAATTTTCTATGTATGCTGTTATAGCATTAATAATTTATCCTGCTTCAAATTATAATACTATACTTTATACAGAATCTTTATTTTTTTTAAATGTTATAATATCTTTAATAGCATATAGAAATAAGGATTATATGATAGCAGCATTATTTTGCGGACTATCAACTTTAACAAGAATAACAGGTATTGCTTTATTAGTATGATATGGTATTGACATGCTTATTACATATATAAAAGCTAAAGATTTTAGTATTAAATCTATATTAATTCTTTTAAAAGAAGGATTAAGTTTTTTGGCTGTTTATGGCTTATGTTTATGTATGCCAAAGAGGGAAATGCCTTTTATTTTTTTGAATCTCAAAAAGCATGGGATAGAGAAGTTCCTAATCCTTTTATTATACCATTTGTGATAAAATTATTAATTCATATATTTCAATATCCTTCTTTAAGAACATTTTTAGAATTTTTATTACCTATGGTAATGATTACATTTGCTATTTTTAGTATAAATAAAATGCCTATTTGTTTTACTGTATATTCAATATTTACAATTATAATGCCTTTAACTACAGGAAGTACTTGGAGTTTTACAAGACTTCCTATGGTAGCATTGGCAGCATATACATTTGTAGGCATTCAATTTGAAAAAAATAAAATCTTTAAAATAGTTTATTTTTTAATATACTTTGTTCTGTATATTATATTTTCAGGAACTATGGGGCAGTTAAGAGGAACATACATATAAAATATTATTTATGCTCTAATAATTTTTTATATGAAAACTCTATTGCAAAAGTTCCAAGAGGTGCCGTTATGAGTATTGCAAGTACAGCTATTACTAGTATAATTTCTCCTGATGCAAATCCAAGAGATAGAGGAATAGAACCTATTGCAGCTTGAACTGTTGCTTTAGGACAATATGCTAACATAGAAAATAAACGTTCTTTTTTATTTAAATTAGTTTTTATTAATGATAAAAATACTCCGAACATTCTGAAAATCAAAGCTCCGAATATAAGTACAATTCCAAAAAATCCAGCTTTTAAAGCATAATTAATATTCATAGCAGCACCTACAAGCACGAAAAGAATAATTTCAGCAGCCACCCAAAGTTTAGAGTATTTTAATGAAAGTCTTTTAGATAATTCCTCTTTTGACTTTTTTAAATATGCTCCTATACTCATAACCGCCAAAAGTCCAGAAAAACCTATTATTCCTCCGAATATATTAGATATAGAATTTTCTATGGTTACAAGTATAAAAGATATACTTAATATTATAACTACTTTGGCACTATCTCTTATATGAAATCTTGTAAAAAATTTGGATAGTATAAAAGCTATTAGTATACCTATTATCAATCCTAGAAGTATAGAAGTAGGTATTTTTATAAAGTTGAGAAGAGAAATGTTTCCATCTTTGAGTAAAGATGTAAAAGAGGCAAAAAGTACTATTACAAATATATCATCTACAGAAGCTCCAGCCATCAATAATTGAGGTATGCTTTTGTTTGTGCCGTATTTTTCATCTATAAGTTTTAACATTTTTGGTACTAATACAGCAGGAGAAACAGCGGCTACAACTGAACCCATTAAAGCAGCATCTAATATTGTAATATTAAAAAGTTTCGGAGCTATTAGAATCATTCCTATTATTTCAAGACTTGCAGGAACAAAGCACATAAGTATAGCTGGTCTTCCTACCTTTTTTAAGTCTTCTATATCAAGATTAAGTCCAGCCCTTGTGAGTATTATAATGAGTGCCAATTCTCTTAAATCTGCTGATATTGAAAGTATTGAATTATCTAGCAAATTAAAACAATAAGGTCCAAGAAGTATTCCTGTTATTATAAGTCCCAAAAGAGATGGAAGTTTTAAAAGTGAAAATAATTTTCCTAATATCATTCCACATAAAAATATCAAAGCTAAACTAAGAAGCATAAGTATGAATCCTTTTATTAGTATTTGATTTTTATATGAATTATGATATTAAAAGAAATAATATAAAAACTTATTCTGCAAATCTCTTAATAATTATATAATTCATAAAAAAATCATAAAAATTTGCAGAAGTCATCAGCTTTTATATTAAGCGGTTTAATTATTTATGATTATAAATAATTTAAGGAGACCTCATTCCTTATTTATAAATAATATTTTAACAAAAAATATTTTTATTTCAAGTTATTTTTGTAAATCTTTAAAACTCAAAGCAGTATTGGATTTTTTATCCACTTTTAAAGTCATACCCAAAACTTTTTTATAATGTTTAGCTGGTATTCCTACGCATGGTCTTAAAGCAATTAAATCTTTTTCTGTAATTACCTCTCCTCTAAGCATAGCATGATTGAGATAAATACCTCTTTTGGCATATACAAGTTCTTTTTTTTCTTGCTTACTTAATACATGTTCTTTTTTATTTGCCAAATTGCCACCAAGCATAATTAATGTTTTATCAATAGATCTTATCATTTCAGACATAGCATTTTTTTCTAAACTAATAATATGATCTCCAGTTTCTTTTTCTGGATTTACTGTAAAATGTTTTTCTATTATTTTAGCCCCCAAAGAAACGGCAATAATAGGAGCTTCTATTCCTATAGTATGATCTGAATAGCCTATTATATTATTTTTAAATATATTTTGCATAACTGATATTCTATTAAGTCTGGCATTTTGTATTGGGGTAGGGTATTCTACAGAACAATGAAGTAATGCAGTTTCATTATTTTTTAATATTTTTAGAGCTTCTTTAATATCTTTATTTAAAGCCAATCCAGTAGAAAGTATTACAGGTTTATTTGTTTTGGCAACAGCATGAAGTAAAGGTATATTATCAATATCGCATGAAGCTATTTTTATTATAGGTATATTATAATTAACTATGTCTTCAACAGATTCTACAGAAAAAGGAGTTGTTATAAACATAATTTTATTTTTTTTTGCTTCTTTTATTAGAGGTTCATACCATTCTTTTTTTAAGATAATATTATCAATACCATCGAGTGCATCATCTTTTAATTTTAATGCTTTTGTATATTCTTTTGAAGCAAATAGAGTTTTTTGTGTAAAGCTTTGAAATTTTACAGCATCGGCACCTGATTTAGAAGCTTCTTCAATCAATTTAATTGCAGTATCTAAATCACCTTCATGATTGCATCCTGCTTCGGCTATTACGAAATATCCTTTCTTATTTATTAAATCTTTTAATTTAAACATACCCATTTCCTAAATATATTATCGAAATAGAATTGACTAATTATAAGTATTTTTTAATATAAAATGTTATTATGGAGAAGTTTTTTTGAAAAAATAAAAATGAGCTGGTGATGGGACTTGAACCCGCAACCGGCTGATTACAAATCAGCTGCTCTGCCAATTGAGCTACACCAGCAAAGTGATTACTATTATACAATAATCATAAAAAAAGTCAATAGTATAAACGGAATTTTTTATATATTTTTGTTTATTATCTCTTCATAATTAGGTATAGAATCTATAGTTTATTCTATACACAATTATAGCATTCCCTAAAAAGGTATTTCCATATACTACCTTCACTTTGTAGGTGTTTTAACTATATTATTTTCTTTTTTATTAAATAAGAGCCATTTGAGTATAAAGTAATTATTATATTTTTTACATCGCAGTCAAGAATATATTCAACATGCCTATGATATTTATTTCTGTTTCATTAGGTATTAATATATCTGCAGAACTTAAAAATTCTTTATCTATCTTTACCGCAGGAGAGGGATTTAATACCACAGTTTTATTTAATTTTTTGCTGTAATGACAATATACTTTGCAATATGTAATGGTATTTACAATTGCAAAATATAATATCATAATTGTTTATTAAATCTTCTTTATATCTTCTCCTCTTATAAGGGCATTAGCATTTTTCAAAACTACTATATTGTTATCCCTTTTTCAGTTATAGTTATTAAAGCTATTTCTCTTGAGGTATTTTCTTTTATTATAATATTATCTGTATTTACATTATTTTTTGATAAAGTATATATTAATTGCTTTGCAAAACTTTATCTACAACTGTAGCTAATATACTTGCACCAAAGCCTAGTTAAGCTATTTCTAAAGCCTGATTTACTCTTTTGCATCTAAAAATCGATTCCTAATATAGTTTCTCCATCATTTGGAAATCTAGGAGTTTTTACAACTAAATCTTTCTTTATACTTCATATTACTAATACATTTTTATTCATATATAATAGTTTACTCTTCCCTATCTTTTAAACCTTCAACCATATCAAGTTTATTTATATAATGCGTACTCATAATGGATACGAATGATATAATAGTTACAAGAAGTATCATAGCAAGTATATAGCTGGATTCATATACATGCGGAACGAATGAAAATAATTTGCTTGAGAACGGTTTTTTTACCAAATATAAAATTCCATATCCCGCAGCTATACCCAATGGAATTGCAATTATAGCCTGAGTAATTGTTTCTTTAAGAGATGCTATCATAATTTCTTTTGTAGTGTATCCCATAACTTTGAGCAATGTAAACTCATATCTTCTAGTGGCAAGAGTAATAACACCAACACCATATAGAGAAGTTGCTCCAAGTAAAAATGCTATGAATATAAGTATTTGCACCAATAAATATATTGTTGCTATTTGATTTTTATAAGCTTCATATTCATCATTTCTAAAGCTATAATATGAAACTTCTTTACTATCATCTAATATATTTTTCATATTATCTTTGGTAATATCATCTTTTGTAGTTATAAAAATATTATTATAAACATCTTTAATATCAAATGTCTTTTTAGCAAAATCTTTATCCATGTAAATATAGAACATACCCTGCTGATCAACAAATTTACTTACCTTTACTCTTCTTGATATACTATTTCCAAGTGTATATAATTCTATTCCTATATAATCATTTTCTTTAACATTTAATTTTTCAGCCAAATATTTAGGAATCATCACAGTATCTTCTTTTTCATCATTATTAGGTATATCAATAGATGAAAAACTATCTTTATATATAAGAGTAGGTATATATAAACTTTCTGCATTATCTCTGAAAGCAGGATATAATCTTGATTGATAAATAGCCACTTTATCATAATACTTAATATTATTATTTGTTAGTATATCAGAATTATTTTCCCATTTTGTAGGATTTATAGTAACTGTAACATCATATAATGCAAATTTCTCATATAAATTATATAAAAAATAATCAAAAGAATTATTAAATCCTTGAGCAAATATAGTCATACTAATAGCAGCAAACATTCCCCAAAGAGAAGCCAAATATCTTGTTTTGCTTCTTGAAGCATTTTTAATTGCATATCTTGTATTAAAAGAAAATTTATTCCAAATTTTTAATTTTTCTATTAATATTTTTCCAGAACTTTTAGGAGGCTCTCCTCTCATAGACTGTGCAGGATTTAATTTTAATATTGATACAGCAGCCAATAGATTAGAGAATATACATACAAACAATATAATAAATGCAGATATAATCCATAAGTCTATATAAATATTATAAGTGAAATTAGGCATATCGAATATATTTCCTAATGCCTTGAATATAGGAGGAAGAAGTAATTTACTTATAATAAAAGCCAATAGTATACCAAAGAATGAAACTAAAAAAGAATATTTGATATACATAAACATTATAGAAAAATCTGTGAGTCCTATTGCTTTCATAATTCCTATCTGTTTTCTTTCAACTGCCACATTTCTTCTTTGAATAATATACAGAAGAAGTATAGCCATCAAAAGAAGTATAGAAGGACAAATATATGAAAATGAATCTATTTGAAGTAAAGTTTGTTCATAATTCACATAGTTTACAGATTGTTCTCTGTCTGTGAAGAAGAATATTTTTTGTTTTAATTTAGTTCTTATTAAATTTTCAATATTTCTTTTATTAACATTTTCTTTATATTTAATATATATTGAATTGTAAGGCATATAATTAAAATGTTCTTCGCTTACTTCTATAACAGCAAAGTCTTTAGCTTCGGATGCAGTACTAGCACCGTCTTTAAAAAGAAATACATAATTAGGATATGATACCAAAGCAGCTATTACAAAAGAATTTGTTTTATCATTAAAAATTAATTCTACAGTATCACCTATTTTTAACTTATTAGCATCTGCAAAATTTTTATTGATAGCTATTTCATTAGTTTCAAGGCTAGATTTACCTTCATATATAAATGGTTTATTAATAGTATTTGCAGAATTATCTGTACCATAAACAATAGCATCAACATCATCTATTTTTCCTTGAAATCTATGTTTAGCTACTACTTTATCTACTTCCTTTATATCTTTCAAAGTTTCTACATCATCATTATTAAATATACCGAATAGTACTAAATCATCTAATACATTTTCTTCAAAATAATTTTCTGCAGAAAGTTTAAAATCTCTATATACAGTTTTAACTGCAACAAAGAAAAGTACAGCCAAAGTTACTATGAATACTGCCGACATAAATATTGCAAGCTGTTTATTTATTTTTCTGAATAAAAGTTTAGTTTTTATATTTATCATTATTTATCCATTCACTTTATTTTACCATTCTATATCTTCAGGATTAAGAGGATCGTCTACATCATATTTATCCAATACTTCACCGCTTAATATTTTTACTACAGTATCAGCCATTTTAGCTATTTCTTTACTATGAGTAATTAATACTATGCTTGTACCGAAATTTCTATTTAAATCTCTAAGTATTTTAAGAGCCATAACCCCCGTTTTATTATCCAAAGCCCCAGTAGGTTCATCGCATAATACCACTTTAGGTTTTTTTGCTATTGCTCGTGCTATACTTACTCTCTGCTGTTCTCCTCCTGATAATTCTGTAGGATAATGTTTTATTCTATTCTCAAGTCCTAATAATTTTAAAGCTTCTTCAGCATTATCTCTGGAAAGTCCTGTTATTTCTGTTGAAAATTCCACATTTTCTATAGCAGTAAGATTCGGAAGCAAATTATAACTTTGAAAAACGAATCCTATATTTTCTCTTCTGAATTTTGCAAGATTTTTATTGCTGTAATGCGAAATATCCTCTCCCAAAAATAATACCTGTCCGCTTGTAGGTTTATCTAAAGCACCTAATATATTAAGTAAAGTACTCTTACCAGATCCGCTTGGTCCTAATATAGCGGTAAGTTTTCCCTCTTCTATTGTAAGGTTAACTGATTTTAATGCCTGAGTAGCACCTCCACCATGACCATATACTTTACTGATTTCTTTTATTTCATAAAGATAACTCATTATTAAAATCCCGTAATATTATTTTTTTTCTTCCATTCAGAAACAGCCTCAATTACTATTTCTTTGGCACATTCTTTTTTATTTAAAGTAGGATAGGCTTTAAATCTTCCGTCTTTAAAAAAGATAGTTATTTTATTAGTGTCCTTACCTACAGAGTCTTCTATTTTATTCGCTACTATCATATCAGCTCCTTTTCTATTCATCTTATCAAGAGCATAATTTTTAAGCTCCTCATCATTTTCTGCAGTTTCAGCAGCAAAAGATACTATTAATGTACTATTTTTCTTTTTCTCTTTTGTAGAAGCTAATATATCAACATTTGCTGTTAATTCTATAGAATTAATATTTTGTTTTTTTACTTTCTTATCAAAAAATTGTGAAGGTCTGAAGTCCAAAGGAGCAGCAGCCATTAAAAGTATATCTGTATTATCAAGTTCATTCAATACATTATGCTGAAGCTCTTTAGTTGTATCTATTTTGATTTTTTTATCGTTTTTATTTACCATTAAAGAATTATTAACCTGTCCTTCTATATATACAGATACTCCTCCATTTGATGATATTTCTTGATATATAGCAGCCCCCATTTTACCGCTGGAATTATTAGTTATATATCTTATAGGATCTATCCATTCTCTAGTTGCTCCAGATGTGATAGTAAAATAAATATTATTGTATTTTAAAGAATTAGATGATAATGAGTTTATCGTTTTTATAATAGTGTCAATATTAGCAAGTCTTCCAACTCCATTATCCTTACAAGCCATATCACCGCTTTCTGGACTTATCAATTCATATTCTAATTCTTCTATTAAATATTTAACATTTCTTTGATTTGCCTTATTAATCCACATATTAGGATTCATAGCAGGGGCAAAAAATTTTTTTTTCGTATATGCACATGCTATTGTACTTACAGCATCATCGCATATTCCATTAGCTATTTTTCCTATGATATTTACATCAGCAGGAGCTATAAGCAATACATCAGTTTCTTTATTTATATTTATATGTCTTAAAACATCATCTTCTTGCCAAAGGTCTGTTATTACTTTATTTTCACTCATAGTTTCAAGTGCTTTGACTCCAACCATATTTTGGGCATTTTGTGTAACTGCACAAATAATGCTATGCCCTTGTTTTTTCAGCATACTAACCAGCATTGGAGTTTTGTATGCGGATATTGAACTTGTTATTGCAAGTAATATTCTCATAATAATCAAAACAAATAAGTTATTAACTTATACCCTTCAATTAAACTTTATTCTTAAACTATTATATACTACTATAAATAAAAAAAATAGCTATATATTTTTTTTAATTTTTTATCATTATTTGTTTAATAAAAATAAGAGTAAAGATTTTTATAAATAAATGCTCTTTATTTATTTTATACTTTATGATTTATTCCTTGCTATCATAAGTAAATTTATGCATAGGTGAATCATCATAATAAACATCTTTTAATTCGGGATTAATCAATAAAGGTTATGTATAAAAATACATAGGTATTATAGCATAACTACTAAGCAATAATTCTTCAGCATTATGCATAGCTTCTATTCTTACCTTCTGATCTTTGTAGTAAGTTCTGTTTGTATATAAACATCATATTGAGCATTACTATATGAACTATAATTATTTGTAGAATAGCTTGCATATAATACTAAAAACTTTATAGTAGCATTGAAATTTACAAACCCATAGTAAAATTTTTATCATATCTAGTTTGAAGAAATACAAGCAATTTTTCATAAACTATTTGGCATATCTACTGAACGGCTTCAAATATTGATATATAAAATCCCTGATCTGCCTTGAATTCAAATACATAGAACCCTTTACCATCTGTATAATTTAGTTTGTTATTAAGTATTTTCAAATTTCTGCAGCACCTCCTACTATTTTTTCATCTTTAGATTTTATAGTTAAGCATTCAAATGTATGTATTATGTAAAGTAGCTGTATGATGCTGTATTGAAACTTGGAACTATTGTTTTAGACTGAGTACTGCATTAATTATTATTACATTTTTAGTATTAGTTCTTACAGATTTGCAGGATATAATAATAAATGATATTTAATAAATAATGTAAATATTCGATTTTTTCATTTTATCTTACTCATAATTTTTTATTGTATAGATTATATGTTTATATAGTAATACTGTCAATCACATTAAATTTGTTATCTTTATATGTATTTTTGTTATATTTAAAATAGAGAATTATATAGATTAAAATTATGATATTTTTTTTAGTCTGTATTGACAATAGATATAATTTTATATACTATTATAGTTAGTTTGATTTTATTAAAGGATTTTGTTTATTAATAAAAAAACATTTGACAATAAAGTAAAGTTTAAAGATAATGAATCTTTTATTTCTATATGTGGTATTAATGATTCAAATATCAGCATATTGGAAGAGAAATTTAATGTTGCTATATATCCAAAGGGTAATGAATTAAATATTGAGGGTGATTCAAGCAAAGTAGAAGATACTATTAAGGTTTTGTATATATTAAAAGATTTATATAATTCTTCATCTGAGATTAATAGACAAAAGGTTATAAGTATAGCGGATAATATTAATAATGAAAAAGAAAATAAATTAATATCAATGCGTATAAAATTGCCTTATTTAGGAAGAAGCATACAGATGAAAACCATATCTCAAGGCGAATATTTCTATAAAATGCAAAAAAGTGATATTATATTTTCTGCTGGTGCTGCGGGTACTGGTAAAACTTTTCTTTCAGTAGCCTATGCCATAAATTTACTATCCGAAGGAAAAATAGAACGTATAATTATAACCAGACCTGTTGTTGAGGCTGGAGAGAGTTTAGGTTATTTACCGGGTGATTTCAAAGAAAAAATATCGCCTTATATGCGTCCTGTTTATGATGCTTTATACAGTCTTTTATCCAATGATATGATATTAAGGTATACCGAAGAGGGTAGAATAGAGGTTGCTCCTCTTGCCTATATGAGAGGCAGAACTTTAAGCAAATCTTTTATAATTCTTGATGAAGCACAAAATACTACTATATCACAAATGAAAATGTTTTTAAGCAGAATAGGAGAGAAGTCTAAAGTTGTAATTACTGGGGATATTTCTCAAAGCGATTTGCCTAAAAATATTGAATCGGGACTTGAACATGCTTTAAAGATATTAAGAGGCATTAATGGTATTAGTTTTCATTATTTTGATAAAAAAGATGTTATAAGGCATCATTTGGTTTCTAAAATATTAGAAGCCTATGAAAATGATCATTCTAATAAATTATAGAAAGGTATATTAAAATGAATACAAATAAAAAGATAATGAAATCGGTTATGAATAAAACCCCTAATATAGAGCGGGCTGTACAATTTGGCATTGCAGTATTGCTTTATATTTTCACTTTGTTTTTAGTTTTTCCTAATTATGTACAAAGGGTAAACATACCAGCTGTAGGAGATATAGTTAAAGAGCCTCTAATAGTAAAGAGAAATGTAAGGTATGAGAATAGGCAGGAAACTCAGAAACTCATATATTATGGAAAAGCTGCTGTGGCACCTATATTTGATATGCCTAGAAATATAGAATATGAAACTATATCTAAAATCAGCAATATATTTTCTTTTATGAGAATATCATATGATAATCAAATTCCTATTGATGAAATATATAATCAATTTCTACTTTTATATAATGAACCTATAAATAAATCTATATTTTCTAATGCGATTGTTAATGATCTGAGTATTGGCTATGAAGCGAAAATAATAGAAACTATTAAAGAACTTTTTGATATTGGTATTATATCTAGAGGCAATTTAAGTTCTGATACTTTAAGTTTGATACTTGATAATGGAGTATTCATATATAGATTTGATGATTATATGGTAGAAGAGAGAATACTTCCTAGAAATAGAGTTTTCTTTTTGGAAGATTTGAGAATGGAATTGCCTTCTATTATAGGAGCTAAATATAGAAATCTTAATGTTATTCATATTAATACTATATCAGCTATAGTTAATTCTTTTTTAAGGGATAATTTAATATTTAATTCTGTTAAAACTAAAGAGAGAATAAATGAGGTTTCTTCTTCTATACCGCCTGTTTATAATACAATAAAAAAAGGATTTGCTATTTTGAAAGTAGGGGAGAGGGTAACAGAAGAGAAAGCTGAATTGATTAGAACATTATTTGGAAACAATTTTGAAACTTATAATATATCTATTTTTGCAGGTCAGGCATTATTTATACTTCTATTATTTATATTTATTGGATTTATTATAATGAAGTATAAGATACCTTTTTATATAAATTTTAAGAATTTTTTACTATTTTCTATAGAATATACTGTAATCATTGGAATAACATATATATTCTATAATCATATATCATATAAAATATTGGATACTTATATACCTTTCTATATTTATACATTTATTCCTATGTTTGGTATTATAAACTCATTACTTGGTGCTAGAAGGGGTATATCATCTATAATTACATTATGTATAACTTTGCTTGCAGCAAATATTGCACAGGCTAATATATTTGAAATATCTTCATTATTTGTTATATCAACATTTGTATCAATATTATCAAGAAAAATTAACAGTAGATATACTATTCTTCGGGTAGGTCTTTTAATAGGAGCATATTTAAGTGCAATGTCTTTGATAGGAATGATGCTTAATAATGATATAAAAATTACATATTTGACTTTTATATTTTCATTTGTAAGCGGATTTGTTCAAGCTATACTTGTTATGATATTCCTTCCTATTTTTGAATATATGCTTGAAACTGCTACTATATTCAGACTTCAGGAATTATCAGATTTGAATAATCCCATACTTAGAAAGCTTCAGATGAATGCTCCTGGAACTTATCATCATTCTATAAGTATGGCAAATTTGGTAGAAACTATAGCCGAAGAAATAGGGGAAGATCCTAAACTTGCATGCGTATCAGCATATTATCATGATATAGGTAAGATGGAGAATCCTCTGTACTATATAGAAAACTCCAATAGAAATGAAAACAGACATAATAAATTAAAACCTACTCTTTCGGCATCAATAGTAAAAGCACATGTTCGTTTAGGAGTAGAAATAGCAAAAAAATACAGACTTCCTAAAGAAGTTATTGCAGCTATTAAAGAACATCATGGAACAAGTTTAATAAAATATTTTTATGTAGAAGCTCTAAAAGAAAATCATGATGTTGATATTAGTCTTTTTACTTATCCAGGACCTCGCCCTCAATCTAAAATCACAGCTATATTGATGATATTAGATTCTATAGAGGCTGCAAGCAGAACTTTGGATTCGCCTAAAAGAGAAGATTTGGAAATGCTTATAGAGCATATCGTAGATGATAAAATGTCTCATGGCGAATTAAATGACAGCGGATTAACATTGAGCGATATTGAAGTTATAAAGAAAATATCATTCCAAAAGATCATAGTTTCTTTGCATGAAAGAATTAAATATCCTGAACTTCCTGATGAAAAATCTGAAAGTAATGATGAAGTATCTGATAAAGAAGAAAAACAATCAAAGGATAATAAGAATAATAAAGATACTAAATATTTATCAAAGAAGCCGAAAAAAGATGAAAAAATTAAAGAAAAAAATAAAGATGATATAAAAGAAAAAATAGCTAAAAAAATACCGTTAAAACATAAAAATGAAAAAGATGATAAGGAATTAAAATATAATAATAAGGAATCAAAAGAAACGATTAAGAAATAAATATTATGAAAGTTAATATTTTTAATGAAACTGATTATGATATAAATTTAAAATATTATAGATATTTTTTATATTTTTCATCGAAAACAGCAGGCATTAAAGGAGATGTCAATTTAGTTTTCTGCGATGATGAATATATAAAAAAACTTAATAATGATTTTAGAAATAAAGATAAAGCAACCGATGTACTTACATTTCCTATGGGAGATGCAGAGGAAGGAGGCGATATAGTTATATCATATGAATGGGTAAAAACAAGATATAGTGAAGAAAAAATAAATAAAACAATATTAAAATTGATAATTCATTCTGTACTTCATCTTATAGGAATACATCATAATTATACTAGAAAGTCATTAATGAAAAATAATGAAAAAATGAAAGAATTATACAGTAAAGTAATAATGGTTATAAAAGAAAATAGAGATAAAAAAAGATTATAAACTTTGAGGATAAATATCAATGCCTATGAAAAAATTAATATCTAAAATAGTTAAGAAAAAAAATAATGAATTAGAAAGTAAAAATTATGTAAACCTTTCAACATTAACTGAAGCAGAGAGAGAAATTATAATAAATACTATAGAATTAAAATCTAAAAGTGTAAGAGAAATAATGGTTCCTAGAGTTGATGTGATTATGCTTCCAATAGACTCTTCTTATGATAAGGTTATAAAGGCTTTCAATAAAGAGAGAAATTCAAGGATTCCAGTTTATAAAGATGGTATAGATGATATAGTAGGTGTTTTGTATGTGAAAGATTTGATTGATGCAGAAGAGAAAAATTTTACTCTTAAAAAAATTCTTCATAAACCATTATTTGTACCTATATCAATATCATTAATGGAATTATTAAAAAATTTCAGAGAGAAGCAGATTCATATTGCTATGGTGGTTGATGAATACGGCGGATTTTCTGGAATTGTTTCTATGGAAGATGTACTTGAACAGATTATAGGTGATATTAGAGATGAGTATGATGAGGAAGATGAAGAGGTAAAAAGTAATGATGATGGTACTTATTTGGTGGATGCCAGAACTAGAATAGATGATTTTAATAAATATCAGATACTTCCACCTATACCTGATGATGAGGCAGATACAGTGGGAGGATTTTTATTTTCATATTTGGGAAGGCTTCCTAAAAGAAATGAAGATATAGAATATAATAGTTATTCATTTACTGTTGTTGGAAAAAGTGGAAATATTGTTACAAAAATCAGAATAGAAAAACTTAAAAATCAAGCATCTTTAAATTCTGTAAGCGATAGAAATAAAACAGAAGAATAATTTTTATTATATATGTTAATACAAAAAAGCCCCGTCTTATTATTAAGTCGAGGCTTTATTATTTATTTTATTATTTTATCAGTATATTACTCTAAATAAGCATAATGGAATTGATATTCTTGCAATGGAGTTAATACATAATCTTTTAATCTTTTACTTATTAGAGTAGGGTTGGAAGGATTATATATTGGTATTATTAAATTATCTTCAGCTACTAGAAGTTTTTCAGCCCCATGCATAGCTTTCATTCTTATTTCTTGATTAGCTGTATTTCTAGCTGCCTCTATATAATTATCAAATTGCTTATTACTGTATCCAGAACTATTTTGTGTTCTATAGCTTAAATAATTCTCTAAGAAAGTCATAGGATCACTATAATCGCCTATCCATAAAGTTCTTATAAGCTGATAATTTTTTTCGCTTCTCATTTGCTGATAAGCAGCCCATTCTAAAGAAGATATTTGTAAGTCTATACCCAAATTTTCTTTCCACATCTGCTGAATAGCTTCTGCAACCTGTATATAAACTAAATCTGCAGTGGTTTTATATTCCAATACAGGAAATCCCTCGCCATTAGGATATCCCACTTCAGCCATTAACTGTTTAGCCATTTCAACATTATTAGAATAAGCATCTTTGGATAAATCTATATATTCTCCTCCATTCTCTCTGAAATCTCCTTTAACATCATAAGCACCCACAGGCACCCAAGCACTTGTAGGACCTTTAGCTGTAGGTACGATATTTTCCACTATATAGTTTCTGTCTATTGCTAAAGATAAAGCCTTTCTTATTCTAGTATCTTTTAAAACTTCATCAGCAGCATTTATACCAAAGGCAACAGTAGAAAAATAAGGAGCAATATTAACTATTCCGTCAGCTTTTAATTTTTCTAAATCCTGTTCTATGATATAAACTGAAAAATCTAATGAACCATCTTTGATTCCAGCCAATGCCAAAGTAGGATCTTTCATCATAACGAAAGTAATTTTGTCAGGAACTATATTATCCTTATTCCAATAATTAGTATTTTTTACTACTACTATCTTTTCATCAGGACTTCTTTCAGTCATAACAAAAGCTCCGTTTCCAATATAGCTTTCAGGCTTTAAAGACCATTGATCCCCATACTGCTCTATTATATCTTTTCTTACAGGGGCAAATATAGGATAAGTTAAAATATCTAAAAAATATCCAGTAGGAGCCTCTAAAGTTATTTCTAATGTATAATCATCAATAGCTTTTACTCCTAATTCTTCTATAGGAAGTTCACTTGAAAGTATTTTAACAGCATTTTTTATATATTCTATAAATGAAGTATATTCAGCAGCACTTGAAGGATTTGAAGCTCTTTGTAAAGCATATACAAAATCATTAGCAGTTACATCTTTACCGTCGGACCATTTAGCATTTGTTCTTAAATGAAAAGTGTATTTAACTCCGTCTTCAGATATATCCCATCTTTCACATGCTCCAGCCTGAAGATTTCCTGATTTATCTTTTGTAATTAAAGTTTCAAATACATGTCTTGGATATACAAAATCATTTCCAGACAGAGTAGGGTCTATGGTTTTAGGCTCTTCTCCTGCATTTATAAATAATTCTTTATTGTTTCTTGTTTTTGAAGATGAACATGACAATATAACAATAAATGTCATTGATAGGAGTAATATTTTTTTTAACATGAGTTTATCCTTAATTATTATAGTTAGTTATCATAATACTATAATAATTTATATAATGCAATATTATCAGTAAATTAATTTTTACATAGTAGCTTTAAAAAAGTTTTATAAGTAAAATAATAAATAGGAGAAAATGGTATGAAAAAAATAATTTTTATTCTTTTTATTTTAGTCTTATCTATTCCACTTTATTCTCAAACTTCAAGATTTAAAAGACTTACACAGGAACAATTAACCAATCTTGCAAATCCTAGAAGACTTTCACACAGAATATTTTATACCAACCCTTTTCAAGGACCTGATGCAAAATGGTTTGATTCTGTGAAAGAGGGAAATCTTGCTGAGATAAAAAGAATGGTTGAATCAGGGCAGGATATAGAAGTGCAGGATACTTATAATTTGAAGCAGACTGCTTTAGGCTGGGCAGCTTTTATAGGATATTTAGATGTAGTTCAGTACTTAGTATCTAAAGGAGCTAATATTTATGCAGGAGATACAGCTGATGTTACAAGTGCATTCAAATCTGCAATACTTGGAGGAAATATTGAAATTATAGAATATTTATATCCTTTATACGGTGGTAAATTGAATCTCAATGAACAGGATAAAAGAGATGGTGAAACTATGATTATGGTAGCTGCTGGAAATAATAGAGAAGCTGCTGTTAAATTTTTACTTGATAAAAAAGTTGATGTAAATATAGTAAGTAAGCAATTAAATAAATCTGCTTATACTTATGCATGCGAATCAGGAAATAAAAATATTATGAAAATGATATCTGATGCAGGCGGTATAAATGTACGCACTGGAAAAGCTACTTGTAAATAAAATCAAATAATAAATAAAAAAAGAGAGAGTTTTTATACCCTTCCTTTTTTTATTTATTATTAATTAAATTATTTTTTTCTTTTTATTTTTACCCTGAAATGTTCTTCTGCTAATTCAATTAATTCAGGTAATTTTTGCTCAGCAATCATTTTTAATTTTTCTCTTTCCATATTTTGTGCAGGAGTACCAAGCATTATAGAGTTTGAAGTTATTTTTACATTTGACATAACAGCAGTTCTTCCTCCCAATATAACCCTATCTCCTAATGTTACATGATCGGCTAAAGCAGCCTGTCCTCCCAATATACAATGATGTCCTATTTTAGAACTTCCTGCAATTCCCACTTGAGATACTATTATAGAATGCTCTCCTATATCGCAATTATGTGCTATTTGAACCAAATTATCTATTTTTACGCCTTCTTTTATTATTGTAGAACCTAAAGTAGCTCTATCAACACAAACATTCGCCCCAATTTCTACATCATTTTCTATAATAGCATTTCCTCTTTGAGGTATTTTCATCTGTTTACCGTCTACTTCAAAAAAACCAAAACCGTCATTTCCTATAACAGTAGAAGAACCAATGATAACCCTGTCTTTTATTATGCATCTATTATGAATAGAAACATTAGCATATATAATACAATTCTCTCCTACAACTACATCATCTCCCAAAAATACATTAGCTTCTATAACAGATCCTTTACCTATTATAGTATTTTTTCCTATATGGGCATTATCTCCTATATACACATTATCCGCTATATTTGTATTTTCTTTTATTACGGCAGTTTTTTCTATTGTTCCTAATGGATATTTTTTATCTTCAAATAATATATAAAGTAGTTTAATGAATATTTCTTTAGGATTATTATGTATTAATATAGTTTTGTTTTTTAAATCTTTCAATTCATTTGCAGTTTCTTCTCTTAATACCAATGCATTTGCCTTGCTATTTAAAGCTGTTTCAAGATATTTATTATTATCTATGCATACTATAGAGTTTTCTATTATATCATTTATTGGAGAGAGCGTGGATATTTCTATATTTTCATCGCCTATGATTTTTTTTGCCTTAATAAAATTATTTATAACATTTACTTTCATAATATATTATTCTCCTAATTAAAAAACTAAAATGCACTAAAAAAATTAATGCATTTTAGTTATTTTTAATTTTATTTAATTATTATTTTTATTATTTTTTCAAAGAATTTCTAACATTAGCTATAACAGCATCTGTAATATCAAAATTTCTATCAGCATAAAGTATTGAATGTTCAGTTCTTTCCAAGATTAAAGTATATCCCTCTTTTTTTACTATAGCAATAAGAGCAGCAGCTACCTGTCTTTTTACCTCTCCTCTTAATGAATAATCTCTATTATTATTTTGAATTATAGAAGTATCTTCATTATTTGCTTGATTTTCCTGAGATCTATACTGTTCTAATTTTTCTTTTAATTTATTATTAAGTTCCTGATCATTAGTGATTTCTTTAATAACTCTTTCAATATCAATATATCCAACTTTTGTAAGTCTATATGATTGTGTAAATACATTAGGACTTATAATTGATACTGTAAGTACTGCTATGAATAATAAACTCATGATATAATATTTTTTCATTTCTATCTCCTTAAAATTTAATATATTAATAGAATGGATGATTCATAGTAAATGCTATTCCCCATCCTCTTCCAAACCATTTTCCTAATGGAGTAAATCCGTCACCTTCAAAATCTTGAAAACCTTTACCAAAACCAACATCATTTTTATTGTATACGAATCTCTTAGCAACATAGAATCTTATATTAAATATCGGTATTGTAAGTCTTAAACCAACACCAACAGAATATATATATTGAGAAGGATCAAATATATCTTTAATATCCATAAATTGAGAAGGATAAGTTTTAGCATCTCCGTCCTGATTCCATCCAGTACTTCCTGGCATCCATAATTGACCTGCATCCAAGAATGTAACGAATCCCATAGTTTTTGGTATGATAGGTATACGAAGTTCAGCAAAGAATCTTACTTTTGCCCTTCCGTAACTCCAAGAATCGATAGTTGCTGTTCCATCGGAATTAGGAGTTCCTTTCATATCATATGTTGATAAACCTCTGTTTTTCTTAAATATAGTATATTTAGAAGTATCCCATCCGCGTACATCTTCAAATGGATTAAGATAATAAAGTACATCGGCATCATTTTGTAAAGGAAGACCAGGTGTTGCTATGATTTGTCCTATTTCCCCATAGAATGCAAATGAAAGCCATTTTGTAGCAGGTACAGCCAAGAATCCTGTTAAATTAAGTCTTGTTAATTGTGTATGTCCGAAGTATAAATCAACCATACCTCTTAAGAAACTTCCTTTTGTAGGATTTAAATAATCATTTCTACTATCTCTAAGAAGAGAGTATGATACAATGAATGTAGTAAACCAATCACTTTCCCATCTTTGGAAAGAACCGTCTTTTTTATTAACTCTATGTATTAAATATTTTTTAATATCATTAAGTACATAATTAGGACCATTAGCATTTGCACCCTGATCATGCCATTGCTGATACTGCTGTACTATAGTATCGAATGTTATGAATGTAGAGTAATAATCTGCAAAATAGTAACCAAGTCTGATTATACCTTCAAAACCATGCCTTGTATAATATGAATATTTAGGTTCTCCAAACTGTCCTTTTCCTATAGTATATCCTGTGTTTATGCCTTCATTAAAGTATGATAAATCAACCCCCAAATATATAGGCAAATTAAGTAAATAAGGCTCAGCAAAATTAACAGCTATACGTTTTTGAGTTTCACCGAATTCTCCGCTTAATCCAAGCTGAAGTCCTCTTCCCAAGAAGTTATTTTCTCTTATAGAAGCAAATATTTTGAAACCTGAACCTGTAGAGAAACCGCCTCCTCCAGAAACCATAGCTGTTTTACCCTCAGAAACATTTAAATTTAATTCCATAAGTCCTTCAGCAGAACCAGGCTTTACTCCCAAATTAAGATTGTCAAAAAACTGAGTATTATATAGTCTTTCCTGAACTCTTTGTATTTTTGTAGTATTAAATACTTCTCCCGGTTTTATATCTATATATCTTTCTATAACGAAATCTTTTGTTTTAGTATTTCCAGATATTGTTATATTTTCTATATGTGCTTTATCATTTTCTACTATATCGTACATTATATTCACTATTTTATTTTCTTCATTAACTGTTATTACAGGTATAACTTGTCTGAATATATATCCTCTTTCAGAATATTTATTTTGTATTCCCTGATAATCTGTCATATGATAGGTATAATTATATAATGCACCTTTTTTTGCTTTTATGTCTTTTTGTATATTTTCTGAAGGTATAATAAAGTTTCCTTTAAATCCTATATCTCCAAAATAATATTTATCTCCTTCAGTAACATAAATATCTATTATCAAATCCTGTTCATTTTTAATTTCTGGATTACGCCATTGATATGTAAATTTAACATTATCTACTTTAGCTCTATAATAACCTCTATCAGCATAATATTTTACTATTTTAGTTTTATCTTCTTCAAATTTAAACTCATTGAATTTACCAAGAGCCATAAATCCGTTTTCTTTTGTAGACATCTGCCTTTTAAGTTCATTTGCTGAGAAGTGAGTATTTCCATGAAATCTTATATTTGCTACTTTTACTTCATTTCCTTCAACTATATTCATCTGTACTAAAACATCTGAAGTATCAGGATTTTCTATAACTTTAGGCTCAACATAAGCTTTCAAATATCCCTTATCCTGATAATTGGTTATAATAGCATTAACCGCATCATTTAATTTTTGAGGTATATAAGGGTCTCCAGCTTTCATTATAGGTTTAACAGCATCATTTAAAGCCGTTTTGCTTAAACGCTTATTTCCATTATATTCTATATCTTTTATTATAAATCTTTCTGATACTACAATATTGAGTACAACACCATCATCTTCTCTATTGGCATCAACTGCAACTCTGTCAAATAACTGAGTTGCAAACAATTTTTTTACAGCTTCATTGATTTTTGTTCTTTGAAATTTACTTCCAGCCTTTATTGGGAAATTATTTTTTATTTGATCCTCTGTAAGTCTTGCTGCTCCTGTAACATCTATACGATTTATTACAAGTCCTTCATATACAGCTATGTTTTTTGCTGTTTGTAAATTTGCAAAATCACTTTCAGCCGCTATTAGTAATACAGCAGTAAGTACAAAAAAAGAAAATAAAATAATGCAATTTTTCCTAATAAACTTCACTAGAATCTCCACCGAGTAACTATGTTAAAATCTTGTCCTTTTCCAATTATATCGAAAGGATTTATTTTATACTCAAAAACAAAATTTGCAAGCTTATAATTTTTTAATAAAGACACTTCAAAGCCGAATTGATGGTCAAAATAGTAAGGATCTATAGGTTTTCCATTCAAACTAGGTTTTGATGTATCATTAACTCTATAAGTAACATCGTATTTTAAATATAAATATTTAGAAACATATTTACCTACACCAACACTTGTATTATCCCAAACAGATGTAGGGCTTATACTATTATTATTTGTTACAAATAGAAGGTTATTTACAACAGTAGGGCTTAAGTTGATATAATCTATTCCTAAGAATTGTCTGAACCATCTTTCTACTGGTCTTAACACTGTACTTCTTAATAGTAAGTCACTGTAATTCATAGTAAGCTGCTGAAGTTGATCATTATTTACGGTATTTCTATTTGCTGTACTATCTGCAAACATCTGTTCTTCTCTATTTCCAAAAGTTCCTTGAGGTATTCCTGCAAGCTGATTTACTTGATACTGTCCTAAAGCAGGTATAGTATAGAATTTTACAGGAGATGATGTTCCGTCTTTAGAAGATATCAATTGGGAAAGTCTTGAATTCATTTCCATATACAAAGTAACATTTTCACCTGTTAATTCATTTTCAAAAGACTGCGAACTTGCATTGGCAGTTGTAGGATAATATTTCTTGTATGTATATGCAGTTGCCGCTATTATAGGATCTAAACTGTTATTAGGCGGGAATGTAACAGAGCCGTCTTCCAATTGATAAATATTTTGCAAGTAATATATACTTCCCCTTTCTACATTTACAGTTCCTGCAAGTTCTATCCCTTCCATAAGAGTATTATAAACTCTAATTTTAGATCCTTCTTCAAGATAAACATCTCCCACTAAGTTATGAGCTACTCTTACCTGTCTCCAAGCCTCTATTGTGAAATCCCAATAAATTTTACTTAATATACCATAAACTCTTTCTTTATATGTATTTTGCGATGATATAGAAAGCTGTACATCACTTTTCATTAATGTTAATATTCCACCGATTCTAGGTGTGGCTATATTTCCTCCTACAGTGATATCCACATGCACAGGACCTTTTACTTTAACAATTCCCAAATTAAGATTACCGTCTAAAAGTCCTAACTGTTCATCAGAAGACAATAAATCAAATGCCATATAGTTTATAGTATTTTTGAAAATTTCTGCTTCGCCTGTTATACTTAAATTCTTTTTTTTCTTTGAAGTGAAAGTTAAATTATTAACATTAAATGTATGTCCGTCAAAATTAAAATCTACTATTGTATCATCAAATATATCATTAAAGTATGCTATTTTTATCTTTTTGCCATGTCCCAAAAATCTTCCGTCAATAGCAACATTATCAGAATCTCCATGTATATGGGCGTATAATGTATATGGATTTCCATCTACCATGAAATTTGTAGGAGATGAATTTATTTCTGTAAATAATACATTGAATATTTCAAAAACTTCTACATTTATTATGTCTGATGTAACTAATAAATCAACCTGATCTTTTCTAGTATTTCTTATTACTCCATTTATATTAAGCATATCATTATTATCATAAATATATTTTATATCTGTTTTAGTGTTTCCATTTTCTTTATATAAGAAGCCATTTATACCATGCTTTTTCGTGTTTGTAAATACAATGCTTTCACCATCATATGTAACAGTAGTACCAAATTCAGGAATTTTTCTTTTATTTATTTTGATAGGTGTAGTTTGTATCCTATATTCCTGTTTACCATCTGGCAATTTTCTCATATTATAATCTATGGTTCCAGAATATGAACTTAAAAATACAAGATTATTTATTTCTACTTTCATATTTTGAAGTTCTTTTGAGAAATAAGCATAAGGAATTTTTACCTGCTGTTTTTTTACAAAAGTTTTTGCAGCAAGAATTCCAAATTCTCCAGTTTTGGTTATTAAAACATCTTTTACTTCCAGTTCATTTTCTCTATAATATCCAGTTAAAGATATATCAAATTGCATTCCCGGTATTTGAAATTCTTTTACATCAAATTTTTCAAGATATATTACAGGATTATTCATCAAACCTATTATAGTAGCATTGGCAGTTAATATACCATAAGCCTTTCCGCTAATATCAAAAGGTAAATGATTAATAGTTATTTTTCCATATATATTATTTTTATTTATTGAAGTATCTATAGCAAATATACCATCATTATCTATATCTTTTAATAAAGCCGTGAATTTCGCAATACCATCACTAGAACTTAATATTCCATCTCCAGATACTCTGTTCTCCCCATAATCTAAAATAATATTTGTAAACATTATACTTTGATTAGATAATTCAAATTGTGTATTCAAAGCAAATATAGGTGCTAAATTTTTATTGGCTTTAACATTACCATGCATATATATAGGACTTTGAGTGTAATTATTTATATCTACATCTACATTAATATCAATATCTTTTATACTTAATATTTTAGGAGTTTTAATATTCAAATCCATCAAACCATTTGTAGTGATTGATCCGCTTGCTATTAATTCTGATCCATCAGTAGATGCATATATTATTTTATTTCCATTTGTGGAAGTAGTTGTAAAACCATTGAGTCCATAATCGCCTGCTGGAGTATTAATATTTCCATTCATTTTGATATTGAAATTTTTATCGTATTCTATTTTAGCATTAGCATTTATACCTCCGCTTTCAGATAATCTGTAATAAATATCTTCAATATCTATTGTATTTTTATAGGCAGATATTCCTATTCTTATTAAATATTCCTCTGTATATATTTTTTTAGATGATGCTTTTAATACATGAACATTACCTTTACCGCCTGTATATGCCGCATTACTCATGCTATAATCAATATTTAATGATGATAAATTATCTATTATATTCTGTCCTAATAGTACTACGAATATTTCTTGAGGTATTATTCCTCTTGCTGTTGCTAATACGGGTTCTTTATCATCTAAACAGTAGCTTGCATAAAAAGGCTGTCCATATCTATTATCCACTAAATTTAGAGATATTCTTTTTTCAGGTTTTCTATATGAAAATTCAAATGTTAATGGATTTTCCATAGAATTAGCATAGCTGAGAGAAGATATTGTGAATCTTGATTTTATTTCATCATTATCTGCACTTACAGGTTTCAAATATAATTTTGTTGATAAATAATTAGCACCAGCCTTTATATCATTAACATTTAAAGAAAGCTTGCTAGATATAGGGTCATCTAAAGGTATTACCCCTCTTGCTATAATATCACCTTCCAAAATATTAATATAAGCATTTGAAAGAATTATACTATTATTTGTAAGATTGGCATCTACTAAAACATTGAATAATTTATCTCTTACATTCAAATTAAAATCTATATGAGAAGCTTCTTTTCTATCAAGTGAATAATATCCGTATACATTTAATTTGGCATCTCTAAATGTATTTATTGAATTGCTTATAGTTGTTATTGTTTTATTATCCAATTTCACAAATTTATAAATAATAGGTGTATCCAAAGCTATATTCATTAATTTGTATATATTGTCTTTGGTTATTTTTACATTTGTTATAGAGAAATATGAATCTCTGCTGTTATAATTGTATTGAAGGTTCATAAGGTCATTGTTATTTTCATTCTTTATTCCTGCTTCTAATACATTATATTTATTAGTGATATAAAGTTTATAATCAAATAAATCGCCATGTTCATCTTGTGCGTATATTTTTGAATTGATTTCTGATAAATTAGTTGTACTTTGTAAAGAGAAATTTATTAATGTTTTATCAGGTAAGTTTAAATTATATGAAAGAAAATAGCCATAATCTTTAAAATTACCATTTAAAGAATTTAGAGATACTTCTGTAACATTATTGTCATCAACTATTTTGGCAGAGAAATTATTTATTTTAATATTTTTATCAATAAACATAGCAATAATATTATTAACTATTTCAACCACATCCTGATTAGAAGTTTGATTAGTATTATTGCTTTTGAATATTGATGTATCCATAAGTACTGGATAAAAATTGGCATTATTTATATTTATGTCGCTTAGAAGATATAATGGATCTCTTTTTATAAATATTCTAAAAATATTAAATCTTAAAGAGGCTCTATCCATATTGAAAAATTCTTCTGGGTTATTTTTAGAATATAATTTAATATTATCCAAAACTAATTCTAATTTATAAGATATGCTTATATCTGATATATATATATTTATAGGGCTTACTTTATTTATATATGCAATCACATTATCCAAATATTTTTGTTTATTAGATAATACCAATGATACACTAAATAAAGCAGGTATTATAAAAGCTAACAAAGTTGTAGCTATATACATTCTAAATCTGGAATATCTATTTTTTTTACGCAAATACAATTCCCATTTATAAATATAATTTACATTATATAATATAACCTATATTATGTCAAAATTGTTATATTTTAATTATTAATTCTCGGAATTTATACATCTGTATATTAAAGTATTGATATCGTTTTTTTTTTGAAACTTTTTAGTACATAAAAAATATTCATTTTTATATGAAATTCCAAAAAATCGTAAGTTAAATAATTTCTTTGACAATTTTCTATTTTTTTGATATATTTTTTAAGTTAGGAGTTTAATTATGCAGGTGTATCATGAAAAACTATTAAAAACTTTGGAAATGTATCAGAATGATTTTGATAATATAGTAAATAATTTCTTTAATGATAAAGAGAAATATGATTCTTTAATTAATAAATATTCATGCGATACTGAAGATGAAGTTGATAAAAATTATCTTCTTAGAGCAAGACTTTCTTTTTCTATTATATATTATAAAAATTTAAATGCTTTAAATAAAGAAGCTGTAAAGAATATAATTATACATTTATTTAATGAAGAATTAAAAGACAGAAAAACTTCTAAATATAAAGGTATAGGAATAGCATTAGAATCTTTAACTTTTCTTCTTAATAAATATAATAAAGATAATAAGTCTTTATTTGATGAGGCTAAAAAAGCTAATTCTGACTGCAGTATGGGCTATGACAGTAATGTAAGGTTTGAAACTGATATTGAAAAATTAACTATTCAGTATTGTATGCATTATGCTTTGGAATTGGGTTTTAAAGATTTATATTATGAGCTTATAGATATATGGAAATCAAGCATAACTAATTGGGACAGAATAAATTTAGAGAGATTAAGAGATTTGGAAATTGAGATAGGAAATAAAGATGGGGAGCTTGAGGCAAATAAAAAACTTTACAGCATTGCTAAAAATGATTATGATAAAAATAACCAAAATCAAATGCTTGCAAAAAAATATTTATTTTATTTAA
The DNA here is from genome assembly GCF_029258575.1 of Brachyspira sp. Lineage (GTDB taxonomy): Bacteria > Spirochaetota > Brachyspiria > Brachyspirales > Brachyspiraceae > Brachyspira. Next base: position 45,481 of record NZ_JARHYI010000003.1, read on the forward strand.
TTTCATATTTGAGCAATTATATAGAAAATTTAATAAAACTTTCAAATTATGATGAGGCTATGAATATTATTTTAATGAATATTGATGAGATAAAATCTATAAATAATAATGCTTTCTATAATATTCATGCGGGATTATCAATAACAGATAATGCTTTAAAAATCATAATCAATACAGATATAAATGATAAAACTAATTCATTATGGGATTTTATAAAATTAGCATTTGTAAATGAGCATAATCCTTATTCAAAAACTGTTTATGATAATTGTATAAAAGCTTCCGAAAAGATGAATGATTTAGAATTGAAAGACAAGGTTTTGAAAGAAATCAAATAAATTATTTGTATTAATATAGAAATATCATATAAAATATACTATCATTTAAATATGAAACCAGAAGAAAAAGCAAGAGAAGAAATAGATAAACTGCTAATCAGTTCAGGTTGGGAAGTTGTAAATAAAGAACAGCTTGATATAACATCTGATAAAGGTATTGCATTAAGAGAACTTGGAATGTCAGATAATGGAAGAGCTGATTATATACTTATATATAAAGGAAAAGCATTAGGTGTTATAGAAGCTAAAAAATACGGAACTTCTTTAAGTATTGTAGAAGAGCAGTCTAAAAGATATTCTAATAAATTACCTAGTTATATAAAATCTTATTCTGAAGAACTTCACTTTATATATGAAAGTAATGGCAAAGAAATATACTTTAGAGATACAAGGGATATTGATTACCGTTCAAGAAAAGTATTTGCATTCCATAAAGCAGAAACATTATTAAAATATATAAAAGAGGGTTCTACTTTAAGAAATAGATTAAAAAATAATATGCCTTCATTAGAGATTGTAGATTTAAGAGAATGCCAATTTAATGCTATAAAAAGCATAGAAAAATCATTAAGTGAGAATCATCCTAGAATATTAGTACAAATGGCCACTGGAGCTGGTAAAACTATAATGGCTATTAATTTATTTTATAGGCTTATTAAATATGCTGATGCAAAAAGAATTTTATTTTTAGTTGATAGAAATAATTTAGGTGATCAAACAAAAAATTCATTTGATGATTTTTATATTGAAAATAGAAAATTCTCTGAATTATATGGAGTACAGCATTTAAAAAGTAATGTCATAGATTATAAGAACAGCAAAATAGTAATAACAACAATACAAAGACTTTATTCTATTTTAAGTAATGAAGAGGAATATGATATTTCAAATGAAGAAAAATCTTCTTTTGAAAATGCTGACAGTGATATAATCCATGATGTTTCTTACAATCCAAATTTACCTATAGAGCTTTTTGATTTTATAGTAGTTGATGAATGTCATAGAAGCATATACGGAGAATGGCAGAAGGTTTTAAATTATTTTGATGCATTTGTTATAGGGCTTACTGCAACACCTTCAGCAAATACTATAGCTTATTTTAATGGTAATTTAGTTTATGAATATCCTCTTGAACGTTCTATAATTGACGGTATCAATGTAGGTGAAAAAGTATTTAGAATAAAAACTGAAATAGGAGAGAATGGAGCAATACTTGAAGAAAAAACTTATGTTCCTATTGTAGAAAAGAAAACAAGACTAGAAATATACGAAACACTTGAAGAAGATATTATTTATGAGAAAAAAGATTTAGATAGAAAAGTAGTATCTGTCAATCAGATAAGAACCGTACTTGAAGCTTATAAAAAATCTTTATTTACTCAGCTTTATCCTTATAGAGAACCAACTTTTGTACCTAAGACTCTAATATTTGCTAAAGATGATAATCATGCAGAAAATATAGTGAGAATTGCAAGGGAAGTATTTAATAAAGGAAATGAGTTCTGTAAAAAAATAACCTACTCTTCAGATAATCCTCAAGGTTTAATAGTAGATTTTAAAAATGAGCCTAATTTCAGAATAGCAGTAAGTGTAGATATGATAGCCACAGGAACAGATATAAAACCTTTGGAAGTATTGATATTTATGAGAAATGTTTCTTCTTCTGTATATTATGAGCAGATGAAAGGACGCGGAGTAAGAATTATAGATAATGAAACTTTAAAAACAGCTACACCAAATGCTAATAGCAAAGATTTTTATTATTTAATAGATGCCATAGGAGTAACAGAAACAGAAAAAACAATTTCTCAGCCCTTAGAAAGAAAAATCAGTTTAAGCACAGAAAAAATTATAGAGATGGTTAAATACGGCGGA
>NZ_JARHYI010000016.1 GCF_029258575.1 Brachyspira sp.
CATTACGAATATTAATATATATTTGTTCATTATCAAAACCATTAAATAAAAAATATCATTATAATTATCGCTTAAAAATAAAAATGCTTTAAATAAAAAAACTCCCATAAAAAAACCTCAGTTTTAAATAAAAATCTGAGGTTAATTTTAGGAGTTTATAATAATAAAAAAAATTTATTTATTTATTTCTATGCATCTCCATATCTATAATCACTTCTTTATACACAGCATTATTATTTTGATCATTTGAAGTTACGCCCTTACAATAAGCTTTTAAGATATCTATATCATCAAAGGTAATTATTAAATTTTTTATATGTTCATTCCAATCTACTTGACCCAGAGCAGATGAAAATTTTGTCATAGGTACAATAAAATCTGGAAATGTTAACTTATTTTCTTTTATTTCTAAATTTTCAAATTCTTTAACTCCTTTTCCTCCATCTTTATTTCCTGCATCAAAATTTAGAGGTTTAGATAATTGTACTCTAACTCGTTTATCATCAAAAAGTTCTATATATAAAGCCATTTTATCTTGCTTACCTCCGTTTCCTACATATTCCCCTAATCTTTCTTCTAAAGCAGGAGGTGCTATTCCCTCATGAGGATATTTGCATGATATAAATAAAATCAAAATAAATACTATTGCCGTAATAACAATTATTTTTTTATTCATGTTTTTAACTCCTATTTAAAAATGCCAAGTTATTCCAGTACTTGCATTAAATATTAATTTATTTCCCTTATACTTTTCATCAGCCATGTTGCCTGCTACACTTGCTCCGCCTGTTTGAAGTTCAGTATACCATTCTAAATCTTTAATAGCCCTTAAAGTAATTTCAGCATATACAACATATCCTATTGTATAGAAAGGAGCTTTTCTTTTTGATGGCTGAATTTTATTGTCTATTAATTGCATAAACTCTTTAGCACCTATCATTGTAAATGAAACAGCAGGTTCTAAATAGAAATCAATAAACTCTGAAGAAGCAGAAAATCCTACAGGTATTGCAAAAGCAAATCTATAAGGTTCTTTAGCATAATATCCTTCAGGTAAATCTGCCACATATCCTCCTGAAAGCCCTTTATCTACATTAGGATCGGTATTCGCACCTCCTGAAATTTGTCCCCAGCCTCCTGTTTGACCTGGATCATAAAGATTCAAAGATTTTGCAGTTATAGAATAATAATCTGCAATTGTTGTAGGAAGTCCGTTTCCTGCTATAGCAGAACTTAAATAAAATTTAGTTCCTAAAGAATGATCATAAACTGCCCTTATAATAGGATCTATATAAACATTGTTCGGAGCTTCTATTCTAAAGTATAATCTTAATTCGCCTCCGACTGAATTTTGAGCAAAGAATTGATCTTTATATACTTCTTGATCAAGCAAAGGCAAATATGCATATCCGTAATTAAATTTAAATCTCAAATGATAGAAAGGACCTTTATTTATATAATATCTTCCTTCTGCAGCCATAGAAACAACATAAGAATCTTTCAAAAATCTATTTCCTATACCTACAGAAACAGGTACGCTTAAACGAAGATCATCATTTAAAGCATTAAAAGACAGCACGGGAGTATATACTTGATAATCGGGAGTTTTCCATAAAAATTCTAATCCAGCCCCTATACCAAAACTATCATTTTTATATCCCAATGCTAAAATGGCAGCAGGAATAAATTTTACAAGTCCCTGTCCATGTATGCCCGGCATTCCAGTATTATTTACTATCATACCTGCAAAATTCTGAACGCTTGTAATACCTCCTGCTATTTTTAATGAGCCGGTAATATCAGCATTTACTCCTAATGCATCAAGCCTTATTCTAAATTGATTAGTATGCACTAAAAAATCTATAAAAGAAGTTTCAGCATTATAGTATGCGAATATTTTAGAACAACTTATTATAATTAAAAACATAAAAATTAATAAAAATTTTCTCATAATGCAAAACTCCGTTTTTAGAAATACCAAGTTATTCCTGTATTAGCATTAAATACTAATGAAGTATTTCCTCCCTCTGCCAAATCTCCCGCTACTGTTGCTCCGCCTGTTTGTACTTCTGTATACCATTCTAAAGTCGGCACAGGTCTTAATTTAATTTCTCCGTATACTACATAACCAAAAGTATAGAAAGGCTCTTTTCTTTTTGTAACATCATCTTTATAAACTATTTCTCTAGCATTTACCAGAGTAAATGAAAGTGCAGGCTCTAAATAAAAACTTATAAACTCAGAATTAGAAGTAAAGCCTACAGGCAATGCAAATGCAAATCTATAAGGCTG
>NZ_JARHYI010000031.1 GCF_029258575.1 Brachyspira sp.
ATCACTGGTAACATTTCCAGCATATACAGAAACAAATGTTAGAGATAAAGGCGAAGATGCATATATACCATATCCGCCCATTAATGATGATTTTGATTATAGAACTAATGAATATGAGCAAAAAATAAAATATTTCAAAATTAAAAATAAATAAATAATAAGGAGTATCAAATTATGACACCTGCAGAATTAAGAGATTTAATAGCAAAACTAAAAAATGAAAATAATTTAGCTTTAACAAGCATTGATGAACTTATGCAAAAAAGAAATGCATATTCTGCTATGACTATTGAGGAGAGAGAAGTTAAAAAAGATGATATATCAAAATTGGACAATGATATAGATACTTTAATGCAGCTAATAGAAAATAGAAACAAAGAGATAGAGAGAAATGATAAACTTCTATCGCTTCAAACTAATTCTTCTATGAATAAAAGAAATACAGCTGATAATTTAGATACTTCTGATGCAGATAATGAAGCTGAATTAAGAGCTAAAGTAGATATTTGGTTTAGAACAGGTAAAGAAGAAGAAGTAAGAGAAGTACTTCAGGCATCAACTGCAGGCGGCGGCGGAAATACTATAGCTCCTCAATATCTAGTAAAAGAAATTATAAAAGGACTTGATGCATCTGTAGAGATAAGAAAAAGAGCAAATATTATTCCTGCAGCAAATGGTTTTGCAAGTATAGGTATTCCTACCCTTGAAAGTGATTTGAATGATCTTGATTGGACTGCAGAAATAGCACAGGTAAAAGAAGATACGAATATCTCTTTCGGTAAAAGAGAAATGAAAGCTAATCAATTAACTAAACTTGTGAAAGTGAGTAAAAGACTGATACAGCAGAGTAATATAAATATTCAAGGCTTCGTTCAGGATAGAATATCCTATAAGTTATCTTCAGTATTAGAACACAGCTATTTATACGGAGACGGCTCAGGAAAACCGCTTGGTATTTTTGCACAAGGAGCTTCTGCAATTCCTGCTGACAGAGATATAAAAGCAGGAACTGCTAATGCTGCTATCACCTATGAAGGATTAGTAGATGCAGTTAGTGCATTAAAATCAGGTTATCAGCATGGAGCGGTTTGGATGTTTAATAGAAAAGCTATGGCTTTTTTAAGAAAACTTAAAGATAAGCAGGATCGCCCTATTTGGCAGGAAAGTTTAATATCAGGACAGCCTAGCCTTCTTCTTGGAATACCTGTTGTTCAAAATGATTTTATAGAAGATAAACTAGAGGCTGCAAAATACTTCGGATTTTTGGCAAACTTAAATTATTATTGGATAATGGATAGTTTGACTATGGATCTTCAAGTACTTCATGAATTATATAGCCAAACAAATCAAGTAGGTTTTCAGGTAGGATATTATGGTGATGGTGCTCCTGTTCAAAAAGAGGCGTTTGTAAGATTAGTAGCAAATGATCAGGCATATAAAGCCTAGAATTTAAATAAGGCTTTTATATGAAAAGTAAAGCTGAAGATATTGATAATAGTATAGACATTGATGTTTGCAGTGTTGTAGAAAGCGGAAGCTCTGACATAGTAGTTACTTTATCAGAGTTCAAAAAGTTTCTAAACTTAGAAGGCATTGATTATGATGATGATATACTTCAATTAACTTTAGACACTGCAATCAACTATTGTAACAAAGCTAATGAGACAATTTATAAAAGGATTGACTGCCCTGATGAAGTTCGCTATGCGATACTTGGACTTGCTACTCATTATTTTGAAAGCAAAACAGGAGAAGCTAGTCAAAGTGAAGAAGCTGCTTTGAAGGGAGTTCATAGATTATTAGCTATAGCAAGGGAAAAGTTCACTTTATGAAAGTAGGGAAATTAATTCATACTATAACTTTTTATACCTCTGAATATATAAGCAATGGAAACGGAACAGGTAATAATGAATTAATAGAATTAAAAAAAGTAAAATGTTCTATTGATGATATAACATATAAAGATATACAGCAGGGTAAAAGAAAAAATTTAGAAAGAACATTAAAAGTACATACTCATTATTTCAAAGAATTTGATACAAAGGGAATGTACGCAAAAATTAATAATGATAAGGATTTATATGAAGTAATTTATATAGAAAATGTTTCATATAAAAATATAGAATGCATATTTACAATAAAAAAATTGGTAAATAATAAAAG
>NZ_JARHYI010000054.1 GCF_029258575.1 Brachyspira sp.
AAACTAAAAGTGTGCAATATCTATGGAACTTAAACATATTTTTATTTATTTGTATTTTATAACACATTTAATACTATTGAATATATCATAAATTTGCTATTTACTGAAATTGAATATTGTGATAAAATAGAACAATTAATAATATATTGTATTATTTGTAATTATATGATTATATTTTCATAGATATTTAACAGGTAAGTAAAATATATTGTTTTTTTATTAAAGAATGTATATTATTCTATACAATTTTAAGGAGTTATGTATGTTTTTAAGCAATTTTGATGGGCTTGATTCAAAAGAAGTTTTTAGATGGTTTTCTGAGATGAGTAAAATACCTAGAGAATCGGGACATGAAAAAGAAATTAGTGATTTTTTAGTAAAATTTGCAAAAGACAGAAATTTAGAAGTTTATCAAGACAAAGAAAATAATGTTATTATTAAAAAGAAAGCTTCAAAAGGATATGAGAATATAAAACCAATAATTATTCAAGGTCATATGGATATGGTTTGTGAAAAGACTAAAGAGTCTAAACATGATTTTAGAAAAGATCCTATAGAGCTAATAGTTGAAGGAGATATATTAAGGGCTAATGATACTACTTTAGGAGGCGATGACGGAATTGCAGTTTCTATGGGACTTGCTTTGATGGATTCTAAAGATATTGAACATCCTGCATTAGAATTATTAGTTACAACAGCTGAAGAAACAGGTATGGACGGAGCATCTGCTGTTACAGGAGAACATTTAGATGGAAAAACTCTTATCAATATAGATGCTGAGGAAGAAGGTGTATTTTTAGTAAGCTGTGCTGGAGGACTTAATACTTTAGTTGATTTTGATATAAAAAAAGAAGCTAATAATTCTGAAACATTAAAAGTTGAAGTTTCTGGACTTAAAGGCGGACATTCAGGTATAGAAATAAATAATCAAAGAGCAAATGCTATTAAGGTTTTGGGAAGGCTTTTATATGCTGCAAAAAATGATATAAATATTGTATGTATAGAAGGCGGTGCTAAACATAATGTTATTGCTAAACATGCTGAAGCTGTCATAGCTGCAAAGGATATTGATAAAGTTAAATCTATTATAGAAGAAGTTAGTAAGAATATAAAATCTGAATATAGAGTTGAAGATCCTAATTTGCAAATAATGGTTTCAAAAGCTGATAATGCAAAGGAATGTTATACTAAAGAATTAAGTGATAATATTATTGATTTTATGATGCTTTCTCCAGACGGAGTTCTTTATATGAGCAAAGATATAGAAGGTCTTGTTCAAACAAGTGCAAATAATGGAGTATTAAAAGAAGAAAATAATAAATTAACTTTTACAATATCTATAAGAAGTTCTGTTGCAAGTTCATCAAATGAAATAGCTTTGAGAGTAGAATCTGCAGCAACAAGAACTAATGCTAATTGCAGAAGAACTAGCGAATATCCAGCTTGGGAATATGATGCTAATTCCAAAGTAAAAGATATAGCACTTAAAGTATACAAACAAATTACAGGAAAGGATGCTAAAATAGAAGCCATACATGCTGGTTTGGAATGCGGTATATTAAAAAAGCCTTTAGCTGATGTTGATATGATTAGTATGGGACCAAATATTTGGGATGTTCATACTCCTAAAGAACATTTAAGTATATCATCAGTTGATAGAATGTGGAAAGTTTTGAAAGAACTGATTGTAAATGTTCAATAATTCAATATTTGTATTTGATTATTAAAATTTTTATTTATGAAAATACTAAAAAATAATTTCAAGGAAATATTATGTCTGATTTAAACAAAAATTCTAGAAAACTTTCAAAAGATGCCTATGGCGGTATAAAGGGAGAGGATTATGTACCATTTATTCCAGCAACGGTAGTTATGCCCGAAATGACAGGTTACTCAATTATATTTGGTATTTTATTTGCCATACTTTTTGCTGCTGCTAATACTTATTTGGGGTTAAAAGTAGGATTAACAATATCTGCGGGTATTCCAGGAGCTATATTAGCGACAGGATTATTCAAGACATTTTTTAAGAGAAATAATATTTTAGAGGCGAATTTTACAGCATCATTAGCTGCGGTTGGAGAATCAATAGCTGGAGGAATTATATTTATACTTCCAGCTTTAATATTGTTTGGAATGGGACTTTCCATGTTTACTGTTATAATAGTAACTATAATAGGTGGTTTTATGGGTTGTTATTTCATTACGCCTGTAAGAAAATACTTAATAGTTGAAGAGCATGGTTCTTTAGTATATCCTGAATCTATGGCACAGTCTGAGGTTTTGGTTATAGGAAGTGAAGGTGGAAAAGGCTTTAAATATATGATAACAGGTATAATAACAGGAATGTTTTATAAACTGTTTTCTGGAGGATTCGGATTTTGGAAAGAGAGTGTAACTTATATTATAAAACCTTATGAAAAAACTATGATAGGTATAGACACATTGGCATCTCTTTTGGGAGTAGGTTTTATTATAGGGCTTGAAACTTCATCTCTTATGTTTGCAGGTAGTATAGTTGCTTGGCTAGGACTTATACCATTAATAAAATATTTTGGTAATTTTGTACAAGTAGCTGTTTTCCCTTCATCTATACCAATTGCTGAAATGTCTGCTCAGGAAGTTTGGGGCAGTTATATAAGATATATAGGTGCTGGTGCTGTTGCTATGGGAGGTTTTATTTCTTTAGCAAAATCTATGCCTACTATAATCAGTTCTTTCCAAAAGTCTTTATCTGGTATGGCTGGAGGCGATCATTCTTCATCTAGTAAAAATGCTGATAGAATAAATCAAGATGCTCCTATTGTATGGCTTATTACTGCTGCAATATTCGGATTTTTAGCTACTTGGCTTGTCCCTAGTATTGGAGGCGGAATAATAGGCGGTATATTGGCGGTATTATTTTGTTTCTTCTTTGCTGTTGTATCTGCTAGAATGGTTGGGGTAATAGGAGCTAGTAATAACCCTGTTTCTGGTATGACTATAGCTACACTTTTAATAGTGGCAACAGTATTTAAATTGACAGGAAATATAGGCAAAGAAGGTATAAGAATGTCTCTTTTGGTTTGTGGAATAGTATGTGTATCAACTGCAGTTGCAGGAGGTGTTGCTCAATCATTAAAGGCTACTTACATAATAGGTGGTACTCCTAAAAAAATACAATTAGGTATGTTTATAGCATTATGTATTGCTTCTATAGGTGCTGGTGCAACTGTTATACTTATGCAGAAAGCTTATGGAATAGGTTCTGATGCAGTTCCAGCTCCTCAGGCTACTTTGATGAAATTAATAGTTGAAGGTATTATGACTGCTAAACTTCCTTGGACTTTGGTTATAATAGGTGCTGCTATTGCTATATTCTGTTATATAGCTAAACTTCCAATACTTCCTGTTGCTTTAGGTTTATATTTACCTATTACTTTAACTACTGCAATATTTGTTGGAGGTGTTGTAAGGGTATTTGCTGAAAGAAAATTCAAAAATAATGAAGAAGAGAAAACTGAAGCTGTTGAAAAAGGTATATTATTGGCTTCTGGTTTAGTTGCAGGAGATGCTATACTTGGTATATTTATAGGTATAATGGCTGCTTTAAATATATCTATTAATTTCGGAGCTAGCATTGTACCTCAAAGTAATTTAATTACTTTTATAATATTTACTTTATTCTGTATTTGGGTTTATAGATATACTGTATCTAAAGATAAAAAATAAAATTTATATGTATAAAAAATTATAATATTTATATTTTTATATGAGTATTATAATTTTTTATCATTTATTTTAGAGAAATATTTATGAATGATAAAAATAATAATATATTGGAAAATTTTTTAAAAGAAAAAGATGAGCATAACTTTGTGCTTTATGTGCCTGAAATAATTCATACCAATTGGAAAATTAATGAAAATGGCAGAGTATTGCTCATATTAGAAACGAATAATCCAATAACAAAAATTTCCTCTTGGCTTTTGAAGAAGAAAATAAATAAAGATATAGAATTTGATGATCTATCAACATCAGCATGGCTTAGTATTGATGGTGAAAGATGCATATTTGAAATAGCTAGATTGCAAAAGGTCAAAACTGATGATACTTTCAAAGAAGCTCTTATAAGACTTATACAATTTATTCGTTATATTGCAAAAAGAAGATGGATAAAATATAAAAAAGTAAAGAGTAAAGAAGAAGTTAATATTAATAAACTTTAATATTAGGTATTGTTTTTATTGATATATTGAATATAATATTAATATATATATTAATATTGGAGTTGCGTATGATATATAACAATATACTTGAATTAATAGGAAATACACCTATATTAAGATTGAAAAATATAGAGTCAAAATTTGGTTTAAATAAAAATATAGAGTTGTATGGGAAGGTAGAGAAGAATAATCCAGCATGTTCAGTTAAAGATAGGGCGGTAAAACAAATAATTCTTGATTTATTTAAAGCGGGAAAGTTACAAGAGGGATCAACAATAATAGAACCTACTTCAGGAAATACTGGTATTGCTATGGCAGCTATTGGAAAATATTTAAATCTTAATGTTATAATAGTTATGCCTTCATCTATGTCTGAAGAGCGAAGAAAATTAATAAGAGATTATGGTGCTACACTTGAATTGGTTGATGGTGGTATGGATGCAACTGTTAAAAGAGCAGAACAATTAAATAAAAAAATTGCTAATTCTATAATACCTGGTCAATTTACTAATATATCTAATATTGAAGCACATTATAGTACAACAGCACCTGAAATCTTTAAAGATATTCCAGATGTTAATTACATATTTGCAGGTATAGGTACAGGCGGTACAATAACAGGAATAGGTAATTATGTAAAAGCTAATAATAAAGATACTAAAGTTATAGGAATAGAACCAGAGGCTTCTCCTCTTCTTACAAAGGGAAGAGCTTCCATTCATAAAATACAGGGTATAGGTGCTAATTTTATACCAAAGATATTGGATTTAAATGTTATATCAAAAATAATAGATGTATCTAATGATAATGCTATAAATACCGCTAGAGAAATATGCTTTAGTGAAGGATTATTAGTAGGTATATCATCAGGTGCTTGTGTTTACGGTGCTATTAATTTTTCAAAACAGTTAAATAATATAGATGATAAAATTAAGATGCTTTGTATTTTACCAGATACAGGTGAAAGATATACTTGGAATTAAAGGGATATTTTTATGAGATTGAAAACTTTTAATGAATTACCTAATCAGAAGGATATTAAGGATATAGTTAAGCTTATAAGAGATTATGCTTTTCCTAATTTTTTCAGAGAAAGTCCGAATAGGGATATTGTTAAAAAGAGTATAGCAAAACTTTATATGAAAATAGTTACCGATGATTCTTTCTTATTAGATTTTATAGAGCAGATTGATGATATAGCTTTAAGTTTGGAAAAGGATTTAGAGTTCTTTTTTGAGTCTGACCCTGCTTCAAAATCATATGATGAGATAGTATTAACTTATCCTGGATTTAGATCTATTTTTCATTATAGAATAGCACATATATTCTATAAGCAAAAAGAATATTTAATAGCAAGAATAATATCAGAATTGGCACATTCAAAAACTGGTATAGATATTCATCCAGGTGCAGTTATAGGAGATTCATTTTTTATAGATCATGGTACTGGAATAGTTATAGGTGAAACTACTGTAATAGGTCATCATGTAAAGATATATCAAGGCGTTACTTTAGGAGCATTATCTTTAACTGACGGACGAAGTTTAGAAGGTCAAAAAAGACATCCTACAGTTTGTGATTATGTTACAATATATGCTAATGCTTCTATATTTGGAGGAGATACCGTTATAGGAGCAAATACTATAATTGGTGCTAATTGCATAGTTTTAGATTCAGTTGCTGAAAATGAAAGAGTCTTATTTAATGGTAAGATGTCTATATAATAGTTTTTATTGATATATACTCTCAATGATATATATAAGCCTGTATCTTAATAGGATGCGGGCTTTTTTATACTATTAATGAATATCAAAATTTTGGTCTGTATCTATATCCTATTTGCATACCTATATCAACATTAACAAAAATTTCATCTTTAATCACATTTAAATATTCGCTCTTTTAAGACCAATAACTTCAAAAATCATACCTAGCATAAAAACCAAGATTAATAAATGAATTTATACCTACATTAAAATAATAATAAAATGTTCCTCTCATGTAAAGTCTTGCATAATGCTTATGCTTTATTTCTATTTCTTCTAATTCTGTGGTATATTTGGAGTTAATGTTATTTTATATCCTATATTTAATCCTATAGAACATGAATAAAAAGTAAATTTTGGCATTAAATAATTATCAATAAATCTATATATTACAGTATCATTATATTTAGAATATTTACTTTCAGTAAAATTAATATCATATAAAAATTACAAAAAAGAAATGAATTTATTTCCTTTCTTTTTTTATTTATAAAATTTCATTGAAATAATTAATAATATAATATACTATTATGTTAAGTAAATTATGTTAATAATGTGATTTATTATTTTTTATAAGTTCAAAGGATTTTCTATGGTTTCAGTTGTTACTTTCGGTGAAATAATGTTAAGGCTTTCACCTCCTTCAAATTTAAGATTTGTACAGACAGATTCTTTTGATGCTAGATTCGGAGGAGGAGAAGCCAATGTTTCTTTTGCACTTTCAAATTTTGGTATTGATACTTCATTCGTTACAAAACTTCCTAAAAATGATATAGGTCAGGCTTGTATAAATGAATTAAGACGCTATGGTATTGATGTATCTAATATTGTTTTTGGCGGTGATAGAATAGGAATATATTTTTTGGAGAAAGGGGCTAGTCAAAGAGGCTCTAAAGTAATATATGATAGAGCTAATTCTTCAATATCACAAAGCAGTAAAGAAGATTTTGATTGGGATAAAATTTTTCATGATGCAAAATGGTTTCATCTTACAGGTATAACTCCTGCACTTGGAAAGAATGTTGCTGAAATTTGTATAGAAGCTTGTAAAAAGGCTAAAGAAAAAAATCTTACTATTAGTTTAGATTTGAATTTCAGAAAAAAATTATGGACTTCAAAAGAGGCTAATGAAACTATGAGCAAGTTAATGCCTTATGTTGATATATGTATAGCTAATGAAGAAGATGCTGAAAAGGTATTTGGTATTAAAGCAAAAGATTCTAATATTATAGAAGGTAAACTTTCCCATGAAGGCTATAAAGAAGTGGCTAAAGAAATAGTTAATAGATTTAATGTAAAAAAAGTAGGTATTACTTTGAGAGGTTCTATTTCTGCCAGTGAGAATTTATGGTCTTGTATGCTTTATAATGGTGAAGAGTATTTCTTTTCAAAAGAGTATTTGATAAAGATAGTAGATAGAGTAGGAGGTGGAGATAGTTTTGCTGCGGGGCTTATATACTCATTTTTGAATGGTAAAGATGATAGAGAAGCTCTTGAATTTGGAGCTGCTGCTAGTTGTTTAAAACATTCTATAGAGGGAGATTTCAATATAGTTTCTATTGATGAAGTTATGACTGTTTATAATGGAGATGCTTCTGGAAGAATACAAAGATAGATTATTGATTAAATATTATATTTATAAAACATTACAATTTATTCTTGACAATTTGTATTATTGTACTAAAATAGCATGATAAATATAATTAGGAGTATTAAAATGAAAGATGTAGTTATAGCTATAGATATAGGCGGTACATCTATGAAAGGTGCTGTTATAGAAGAAAATGGAAATATCTTATATAAAGATAATTTTGATGTTGATCCCAAACATACAACAGAAGAGCATAAAAAAGTTATAGCTAATTTTGTAGAAAAATTAAAAAGTAATATTCCTAAGGATTATAAAGCTATAGGTTTAGGTATAGATTGTCCTGGTGTTATGAATAGAGAAACTTTTCATATGGGTGGAGCTGAAAATATTCCTGGTTTGCATGGCTTAAAATTTTCTGATATAGGTGATATGTTCAATTTACCTACAAGAACAGCTAATGATGCAAGTACAGCTGCATTGGGAGAGGCAAAATATGGAAGTGGTAAGGAAAAGGATTATCAATCTGTAATGCTTGTTACTCTTGGTACAGGTGTTGGTGGAGGATTGGTACTTAATGGAAAATTATTTACAGGTTCTTTGGGCGGTGCTGGAGAGATTGGGCATGTATTTGTTGTTCCTGATGGCGATAAATGTAATTGTGGTTCTAGCGGATGTATAGAACGTTATGCTTCTGCTACTGGTTTTATTGCCATGGCTAAACAGAAAATTCATAAAGGAGTTATTCCTACTTCTTTAACTTATGAAGAATTAGATAGGGGTAAGGCTAAAGCTTTATTTGATGCTGCCAAAAAAGGCGATGAGCTTGCTAAAGAAACTATTGCTGAATGTTCCTACTATTTAGGTATTTCCATAGCACAGGCTTTGAATATGCTTGATTTGGATTTAGTTCTTATAGGAGGAGGTCTTTGTAAGGACTTTGATATGATGATAGAGCATATTAAAAGAGGGGTAAGAAATTACGGTCTCAAAATGATGGTTAATAATCTTGAAATAAAACCTGCTTCTTTAGGTAATGATGCTGGCGTTTTAGGCTGTGCTGCTTTATTTTTTAGAAATAATTAAAAAAATTTTAAAAATAAGTTAAGGCTTACTAATAGTATATATTAGTAAGCCTTCTATTTGTATGAAATTAATTATTAAGTATAAAATTATTTTTCAAAGACTAAACCATCTTCTGATTTAATAATTTTTATTGTATCTCCTTCTAAATATTTTCCTTCAAGCATTTCTTTTGCAAGAGGATTTTCTATAAATGTTTGTATAGCTCTTTTTAATGGTCTTGCTCCAAATTGAGGATCATAACCAATATCAGCAATATAATCTATAGCCTCATCGCTTACATCTAAAGTTATTCTTCTATCTTTAAGTCTGTTAGCTACTCTTGCTATTTGATTTCTTACTATCTCAGCTATATATTTTTTGTCTAGTCTAGTAAATGTTATTATCTCATCTATTCTATTCAAAAACTCTGGTCTGAATGATATTTTCAAAAGATCCTGAATTTTTTCTTTTATATCATTAGTATTATCTGCTTCAAGAATTAAATCAGAACCTAAATTGCTTGTCATTATAATGATAGCATTTTTAAAATCAACTATTCTTCCCTGTCCGTCAGTGAGTCTTCCGTCATCTAATACCTGAAGTAAAACATTGAATACATCAGGATGAGCTTTTTCTATCTCATCAAATAGTATAACAGAATAAGGTCTTCTTCTTACAGCTTCAGTTAATTGTCCGCCTTCGTCATAACCGACATATCCAGGAGGAGCTCCTATAAGTCTTGTTACAGAAAACTTTTCCATATATTCACTCATATCTATTCTTGTTAAAGCATGCTCATCACTAAACAAGAAATCAGCAAGAGTTTTAGCAAGTTCAGTTTTACCAACCCCAGTAGGTCCTATAAATAGAAAACTTCCTAAAGGTTTATTTTCATCAGAAAGTCCTGCACGGTTTCTTCTAATGGCATCTGCAACTGAAGTGATGGCTTCGTCCTGTCCTACAACTCTTTTATGTAAAACCTCCTCAAGCTGTAAGTATTTTTGCTTTTCACTTGTAAGCATTTTACTTACAGGTATTCCAGTCCATACTGATATTACTCTAGCTATATCATCTTCAGAAATTTCCTCTCTTAAAAGTCTTTTTTTATCTGAAGTTTTTGCTTCTTCCATTGACTTCAAAGCCTCATCAATTTTTTTCTGAAGTTCAGGAATTTTTCCGTACTTTATTTCTGCAGCTTTTGCCAAATTACCTTCTCTTGTATATTGAGTTTCTTTTATATTTAAAGCTTCTAGTTCTTCTTTTAATTTTCTAGTTTCTTCAATTCTTCCTTTTTCATTATCCCATTGCAGTTTCATGGTATTTCTTTCTTCAGAAAGTTCTGATAATTCTTTTTCTAATTTTTCAAGTCTTTCTTTTGACGCTGCATCATTCTCTTTTGAAAGAGCTTGTTTTTCTATATTAAGCTGCAAAATCTTTCTTTCCAATTTGTCGAGTTCTGCTGGCTGACTGTCTATTTCTATTTTCAATTGGCTTGCAGCTTCATCCACCAAGTCAATAGCCTTATCAGGTAAGAATCTGTTAGTTATATATCTGTTGGATAAAACAGCAGCAGCAACTAATGCATCATCTTTTATTCTTACACCATGATGAACTTCATATTTATCTTTTAAACCTCTAAGTATTGATATAGTATCTTCAACTGTAGGCTCTTTACAATAAACCTGTTGGAATCTTCTTTCAAGTGCCTTATCCTTTTCAATATATTTTCTGTATTCATCTAAAGTTGTAGCACCTATTGCTCTTAATTCCCCGCGAGCTAAGGCAGGCTTTAAAAGGTTAGAAGCATCCATTGCCCCTTCAGTTGCACCTGCTCCTACAAGAGTATGAAGCTCATCTATAAATAATATTATACTTCCTTCTGATTTTTCTATCTCTGTAATAACAGCTTTTAATCTCTCTTCAAACTCTCCTCTGAATTTAGCACCTGCAACCAATGCTCCCAAATCCAAGGCTAATAATCTTTTATCTTTAAGTCCATCTGGTACATCTTGAGAAACTATTCTTCTTGCAAGTCCTTCCACTATAGCAGTTTTACCCACTCCTGGCTCTCCTATAAGTACAGGATTATTTTTTGTTCTTCTTGATAATACTTGCATAACGCGTCTTATTTCTTCATCGCGTCCTATAACTGGATCTATCTTTTCATCTTTTGCTAATTTTGTCAAATCACGGCAATATTTATCTAATGACTGCATTTTAGCTTCTGGATCTTGACTATTAACTATCTGTCCGTTTCTTAATGCTTTTAATGCAGTTAAAATTTCTTTTTTGCTTACCCCATTTTTTCTAAGCATATCTCCAGCTTTATTATCAGCTTCTGAAAGTGATAAGAATATATGCTCAGTAGAAACATATTGATCTTTCAAAGCATTAGCTTCTTTTTCTGCCTTTGCTAAAACTTTACCAGCATTAGTTGATAAATGTAATTGAACATTTTCTCCTGTTACTTTCACATTTTCATCAACTAATCTTTGGGTTTTTTCTATTAATGTATTTATAGGAACGCCTATTCTTTCAACTAAAGGTTGAATGAGTCCGTCCTCTTGTTTTAATAATGCAAGAAGTAAATGCTCGCTTTTTATTTCATTATGGTCTTCGCCATTAGCTATATTAGCTGCTTCATTTATTGCCTCTTGGGCTTTTATTGTATATTTATTGTAATCCATATTCTAATCAATTAACGGCTTAAAAACCGCCTAACTCCTTTATATATTAATTATTTAAGTATATTAAATAATTTTATTTAAGCATTCATTGCTCTTTAATATATATGCAAAAAGTATGCCAACTTATAATATGTATATGTTTTGTTTTTATACATTATTGATGGTTTTTAATTAGTATTTTTTTAATGATATTATTATACTGTATAAATTTTATATTATAAAAATTACTTTATGTATAAAAATGATACTATAAATTTATTTTTTAATATTAAATGAATTTTTATTTTAGTTTTATAATAATAGATTAATTATATATCAAATCATAATTTTATATATTTATAATACATATTATATATTATAGTTCTTATTTGAAAGCTTATATTTTTTATGAAGTATAATAATATAAAAAATATTATTATTTATAGAATTTATTTAATTAATAGCTTCAATACTATATAAAAAAAATACTATTTATGATATAATCTTTTCTAAAATTATTTATTATTTATCCATTTGTATATGATTTTTATGCATTGCTCTAATGATAATTTTTAGCGATAAAAAAATAATATTTTCTACAAATATATTTTTTATATATAAAAACAGAGGAGTTCATTATGTATACTGTATCGTCTATTGTGGCGAAGGTTAACAGTTTTTTATGGGATTAT
Source organism: Brachyspira sp. (assembly GCF_029258575.1). GTDB lineage: Bacteria > Spirochaetota > Brachyspiria > Brachyspirales > Brachyspiraceae > Brachyspira. Next base: position 11,986 of record NZ_JARHYI010000054.1, read on the forward strand.
TTATTAATAATTCTATTATGTGGAAGCGGAATTTATTTCACTATAAGATTTAAATTTGTACAGATTTTCAAGTTTAAAGACGGTTGGGATAAAACATTTGGAAGTCTTTCTTTATCTGGGAAATCCGCAGGCAAGGATGGAATGAGTTCATTTCAATCTTTAGCAACAGCAATTGCAGCTCAGGTTGGAACTGGTAATTTGGCTGGTGCCGCTACTGCTTTAATATCAGGTGGACCAGGTGCTATATTTTGGATGTGGGTATCTGCTTTTTTGGGAATGGCTACTATATTTGTAGAAGCATCTTTGGGACAGAAATATAAAACTACAACAGAGGATGGGTATATTATAGGAGGTCCTGCTTATTATATTCAAGCAGCTTATAGAGGAATATTCGGAAAAATATTATCTGTTTTATTTGCAGTATTTATTATATTAGCTTTAGGTTTTATGGGAAATATGGTTCAGTCAAATTCTATAAGTGGTGCTTTTGTGAATGCATTTCCCAGTATAAAACCAATATACATTGGAATAGTATGTGCTTTGATAACAGCATTTGTATTTATAGGTGGACTTAAAAGAATAGCTTCATTTGCTGAAAAAGTAGTTCCTATAATGGCTCTATTTTATATAATAGGATCATTAATTATCATTTTAATGAATATTGAAAATTTATTACCTTCAATACTATTAATATTTAAAGCTGCTTTTAATCCTCAGGCAGCTATAGGTGGAGGTTTAGGTATAAGTGTTCAGCAGGCTATGCGTTTTGGAGTTGCTAGGGGTTTATTCTCAAATGAGGCTGGTATGGGTTCTACACCTCATGCTCATGCTTTAGCTAAAGTTAAACATCCTTGTGAACAGGGTGTAGTTGCTATGATAGGAGTATTCTTTGACACTTTTATAGTTGTAACTTTGACTGCTTTAGTTATATTAACTTCAAACATTTTGCAAACTCAAATATATACACTTAGTTCTCCAATTCATATACCTGAGATTTTAAAAGGTGTTGGTTTGCCTCAAGAAGCATTTAGATTAGGATTCGGTTATTTCGGTGTTATATTTGTTGCTGTATGTTTATTTTTCTTTGCATTTACTACTATAATAGGCTGGTATTTTTTTGGAGAGCAGAATATTAAATATTTATTCGGAGTGAAAGCTGCAAGGGTTTATGCTGTATTTGTTGTAGGATTTATACTTTTGGGTTCTGCATTAAAAGTTGATTTGGTTTGGTCATTAGCTGATACTTTTAACGGGCTTATGGTTATTCCTAACATTTTAGGGCTTTTAGCTTTGTGTAATGTTGTTTCTATCTCATTTAAAGAGTATAATACTTTAAATAAAAAATAATTATATAATTTATATAAATTAAAGGACTTATATTTTTATATAAGCCCTTTATTATTGCAAATAAAAATTGTTTGCATAATTAAATTTTTTTGTATGCTCATAATATTTACTTTTATAGTATTTAAAATTATATTTTAATTTTTTGGTTTGAATATTAGTGATATAGAATTAACGCAATGTCTTGTATTTTTTTCTGTTAGATGTTCACCTTCAAATACATGTCCTAAATGTCCACCGCAATTATTGCATGTTATTTCTATTCTGTATCCATCTTCATCTAATGATCTTCTTACAGCTCCTTTTATTTCATCATCAAAACTAGGCCAGCCACAATGCGATTTAAATTTATCTTCTGAGAGATATAGTTCAGCACCGCATTGTTTGCAGCAATATACCCCTTCTTCAAAAAAGTCATTATATTCCCCTGTAAAAGGATATTCTGTACCTTTAAAAATTATTACATTTTTCTCTTCTTCTGTTAATTCTTTTTTTTCCATTGTAGAATACCTCCTATTATTATATTAAAGCTATTGAATTTTATATATAAATTTAATAACTCCATTACTATATATTTTGTTATTTATTAATATAAAATCTTTATTATTATCATTAAATAATTTTATACATTTTCCAAAAGTTATCGTCACTATAGATATACGATATTCATCAATTAAATTTCATTAATTGATTAACTATACTGCTTCCTCCTAAAATCTAAATGTTTTTTTGAAATTTTCTTTTTTGAGTTTATTTATTTATCTATTCGTTCAGAAATGAAATAAATATTTTCTTTATTTTTTATATTTTTATGAGTTAGGATATAAGTTTGAAAATCTTTATAAGCCCAATTATTCGGAGAAAGTTCATTTATAATTTGACTTTATGTATTATATCGCATTATAATTGTATCTATATTTTTTATGGAATTATTGCAATTTTCAAATATTTCATTGGTATTAAAGTTATAAAGCCAATTAACTTTTCCTTTATTATCTGCTATATATCCTTCAAGACTCATAGCAATGTATAGTATTACTTTCCTTAATATATTAAAATGATATTATAAATTATATTATAAGTCAATTTATATTTATAAAAAATTACTGTAATTTTCATAATTATATTTAATAATGTATGATATGTATATTATATAGTAAAAATAAAGTATTTATTAATACAAATTTATATTGTATATCTTTTATCTTGGTATATGATTATTAATTATTTTATTGATATTAAGTATAAAAAATATAATTTATAAAATATATAAGATTATAATCATTGACTTTTTTTTATATTATGATATTATATATCAAGCCGATTATATTGGTAAACTTTTCCATAATAGCAAAATGTTCTTAATGATTCTTTTGAATATATAAAAGACATTGTTACTTAAATTTAGTAATCAAAGCATTATGATTTTATAATACTAATGTTTAATATATGAAATTTATGGATAGGGTGCCGTAGTCGGTACTCTATTTTTATTTTAAAGGATATGATTATGTCATTACCAGTTATGAAAGACCTTTTAGAGGCAGGCGTACATTTTGGTCACCCAACTAGAAAATGGGATCCTAGAATGAAACCTTTTATTTTTCAGGAGAGAAATGATATTTATATCATCGATCTTATGAAGACTTTAACTTATGTTAAAAAAGCTTATGATGCTGTTAAAGAGATGTCTAGAAACGGCGGAAATGTTCTTTTCGTAGGTACTAAAAAACAAGCATCTCAAAGTATCAAAGAAGCTGCTGAGAAATGCGATATGTATTATGTTAATAATCGTTGGCTTGGCGGAATGCTTACAAATTTCTCTACTATTAAAAAGAGTATTGCAAGACTTAAAAAAATAGAAAAAGAGGAAGTAGACGGTACTTTTGATAAACTTCCTAAAAAAGAGGTAATACTTCTTCTTAAAGAAAAAGAAAGATTAGAGAAGAACTTTGCTGGTATTAAAGATATGGAAAATTTACCAGATATGCTTTTTGTAATAGATCCTATGCAGGAAGCTATTGCTGTAAGCGAAGCTAGAAAATTAGGAATACCTGTAGTTGCTGTTGTAGACACTAACTGTAACCCTGAAGTTATTGATCATCCAATACCTGGAAATGATGATGCTATAAGAGCTATAAGTTTATTTGCTGGTGTTGTTGCTTCTGCTGTTATAGAAGGACAAAATGAGGCAGGTAAAGAAACTTTAGCTAAACATGATAGTTCTTCTGATAATAGTGCTGAAGAAGTTTATGATAATAGTGCTACAGAAGCTGCTGAGGCTGTTGCTGAAAAATATGGTGTTTCTCAGGAAGACGATCAGTAATATTGTTTTGTGTATTTAATATAAAAATAAAATATTTAATATAAAGGATAAATTTAATGGCAAATATTAGTATGGATACTATTAAGGAGCTTAGAGAACGTACAGGCGTAGGTATAATGGACTGTAAAAAAGCTCTTCAAGAAACTGACGGCGATATGGATAAAGCTATTCGTCTTCTTAAAGAAAAAGGTGCGGCTGTTGCTGCTAAAAAAAATGAACGTACTGTTAAAGAAGGTTCTATAGGTTTTTGTGTTAATGATGATAAAACAAAAATTGCTTGTATAGAACTTCAATGCGAAACAGATTTCGTTGCTAAAAATGAATTATTCATAAATTTAGCTAAAACAATTTCCAGTACTGCTATGGGCTTAGATGATGTTTCAGTCGATGCAGTTTTGAATGCTAAAGGTCCTAATGGAGATACTATTCAAGGTATGATAAATGAAGGTATACAGAAATGGGGAGAAAAAACAGTACTTGCTGAAGCTAAAGTTATGAAAACAGATGGTTTCTTCGGTACTTATGCCCACTTCAATAATAAGCTTGTTGCTATAGTAGAATTTGATGTTAAACCTAAAGGAAAATGTCAGGAAATAGCTGATCAAATTGCTATGCATGTTGCTAGTGAAAAACCTTTGGCTTTGAATAGAGAAGGAATAGATGCTAATGCTGTAAAAGAGCAGAAAGAAATATTTGAAAAGCAAGTAAGAGATGCTGGAAAACCTGAAAACATGATAGAAAAAATTGTTGAAGGTAAAATGAGTTCTTGGTATTCAGAATCAGTTCTTATAGACCAAAAATTATTCACCGATAACAAAATATCTATTAGAAGTTTAATAGATGAAATTTCTAAAGAGTCAGGTTCAACTGCAAATATTAAAAACTTTGTAATTGTTTCATTAGGTTTATAATTAAATAATTACTAAAATAAAAATTAAGCGGATTGTTATTTTTCTAGCAATCCGTTTTTTATTAGTGTTATAATAATAAAAGGTTATGATATTAAATCATAACCTTTTAATAATAGAGTATAATAAATGAGTTTATAATCATTAATCGCTAAATGATATAACACCTTCAATGATAGCTTCAAATCTTTCTGGTTCAATAATCATAACAGTATCATCAATTTTCAAGTTAGGAGCAAAGTCACCTATACTTATTAAGAATGAGTGTGCACTCTTATATTGTCTTGCATATTCCATAAATTGATCCACGGTTTCCTGTCTCATAGGATATCCTGAAGTATCCAATGCAAATGTACTCTTATAAGACTGCCCTTCAGAGCCAAATTTTTTAATAGTAACAAAGAATACTAATGTGTCAGATTTTTTACTATGCTCTGTAACAACATATCCATTCAAAGTTAATATTCTATAGAAATATTTTTCTAAATATTCTATGATATCCATTTCTAATGCAGTTCTAAATGCATTATTAGCAATAATAGAACTATAAGTTTTTAATTTCTGATCAACATCCAAATAAATATTTCTAATAGATTTTATTATTTCCCATTGTTTAACTGCTGCCTCAAATTGTTTATTTTTTACTAGAGTTTCAGCATATCTGTATCTCTCATCTACAACTTTCTCACTAGCTATATTATCTTTAGTAAGAACTTGTCCGTAATATTCTCTTGCTTTAGTATAATTTCTAAGTTCATAATATGAATTAGCAAGATTTAATGATATTGCATCTTTATCTGAAATTTCATTACTATCATAAGCTATTTCTAATTCTTTTATAGCGTTTTGGAAATCTCTGCTTGAAGATAATATTTCACCCAAAAGTAAGTGGTATTTAGGATTTGTCTGATCCAATGCAACTGCTTTTTCTATCTGTTGCTGAGCCGCATGATATGAACGAATTTTATAAAAACAATTAGCAAGCATATATAATAATTGAGGATTACTATCATTTTGAGCTGCTGCTAAAGAAAAATATTTCTGAGCCTGCACCCATTCTTGATAATTATAACAAACAGTACCTGCTTTATACAAAGAATCATAATCCTGATCCCTTATTTTTGTAATCATATCATATTCATCTATAGCCTTTTTACTGTTTCCTGTCTGTTCATATATTTTTGCTAAAAATTCTCTTACAGATAATTCTGTTAATTCTTTAGTGAAATATGCACCGTCTATCATATTCTGAAGCGATGCCATAGCCAATATATATTGCTGTTGTTTATAGTACATATTAGCTGTCATCCATAGTATATTAGCATCCTTTTTATATTTAGGATCTAATGTATTGATTTCTCTCATGGCTACATCATAATTTTGTTCATTATAGGCTTGAACAATTTTCTTAAGTTTAATAGGATATGATCCGCTCTTAATAACATATTGAGTGGCAAAACCTAATAAAACAATTAAAACTAATATTACAATTAATGAAGCTTCCACGATTATTATCCCTTTTATTCATAATATATAACTGGACTTCCAGTTTCTTCTGATTCATTTAAAGCATCTTTAATTTTTCTCATCATAGTGTCTTTTACAACAAATACTGATATTTTATTAGACATATTATTAGAAAAATCAAATCCGCTTACTGCCATAGATATATTAATATCTATAGTTTCATCATTATATTCAAAATTATAATTTTTTAATGCTTTAAAATATCTTTTAGCAGCCTTCCAAGCCTCTTCTTCATTAGCAAAAATTGTAGAATATATAACATCTTCATAAAGCATACATTGATTTTCACCAATTCTAGCATTTTTCTTTATCGCTTTTATAAGTTCATCTTCCAATTTTCTATAAGCAGCATTTCCATATTCATTAATAATAGAATTTGAATTAGATATTTGAAATCCTATTATTCCTATAGCATGTTTATATCTTTGAGAAAATGCTATTATAGTTTTTATAGTGTTTGAAAATATTTCATATTCTGATTTATCTATTTGTACAATTTCATTATTATCATCTTCTTCACCTAATATTATATCATCTTCTATAGAATATCCTAAATTGTATAATATAGTTTTATACATAAATATCATAAGTTTTTTAATATTATATGATAATTGTATTGATATGAAAAATAACCCTACAGACAATATGCTTCTGTAAAAAGTATAATCTTTTTTATATAATAGTTTTTGTATTTCTGGAACATAACTAAGTGATAGTATTATTATTACAGAAGTTACTATAAAGAAAAGCAGATTTTCCATAGTTTTAGAAAAGCTAGTATAATTTTTAGTAGGCTGCATTAATACTATGATAAAAGCATATAATATAGAAATACCAATCCATATCCATACCCAAATATCTAATGCATACAATAAATATACAAAGAAATTCTGTATATTAGGAGATATCAATAATATATATATAGGTATGATAATTGCACTATATATTAATGTGCATATCATAGCGGCAAAAAAGCCGTATATGTAAGATTTGGATAAGTTTACTTGTTTATCTTCCATAGTAGTTCCTAATTTTTTCGCCATATTGCATTATTGTATTTAAGCGAGGATTGTCCGAATATTTTCATTATTTTCTCTAATTCTAGTTTATTGGAGTAAATGGCATATTCAAGACCTTTTTTACCCTTACTTATAGCTGCAATAAAACTATCTTCTGTTATAGAAACTGCATTAGCTCCTAACATAAAATATTTAAATACATCAACTCCATATCTTGGAGATTCTGCAAGAGATGTCAATTGCATTTTATGACTATTATGCAAATTACATACTGCTCTACTAATAGTATCGGCAACTTTTTCCATACCTTTTAATGTATACTTATTATTATTTGAAAAATATATTCCATTTGCATGTGCTGAATTAATATTATGTATATCATTTTCACTAGCTATACCTTTGATTATTACAGGTATATCTATTTGTTTTATTATTTGTGATAATTCTTTTTCACTTTTTACATATATTTTATCATTAGAATTTATATTATAACAATAAGAAAAATCTATTCCTACAGCACAAGCTCCGTTTTTTTCTGCTTCTCTTAATCTTTGAAGTAATATATCTTTATTATTATTACCATCAATAATAATAATTCCTCTTTTACTTCCTTTTATAGTTTTTATTGATAATTCAAATAATTCTTCATTATTAAAATCATTTAATATAGCTAATACTTCACAATTTGATGCAGTATCAATCATTATTTCATAATATTCTCTTATATCCATTAAACCATCTATTACTTCAATCAAATTATGTATAGTATCTATTATAATAGGCTGAGATACATGCATATTAAATAATGTTGTTTCTAGTTTTATCTCTTTTTCTTCATGTATAATACTTGGATTAAATGAATAATGAGAAAGTCCTGTTTTTTCATCTGTATTATCTTTGAATAAGTAGTTTGCATTATGTTTAGAAGCTAATTTTTCTTGAGCTATTTTTTTTATTTCTTCTATTGTAATGCCTTTTTCATCGGTAAGTCTGAAATGTACTGCACTCATAGCTTTATTTGCTATGGTTATAGCTTCATCTCTTGTCTTTCCTACAGTAATTACATTTCCTGCTTTTTCTAAATTATTTGTAGGAGTAACTAATATATCACCAGCTTTTGTCTTTATGAATACCTCTTTAACACCTTCTAATTTTTTGGCATTTTCAATTCCATCAATAGATTCTATTATACCACTACCAGGAAGAAATGCTTTTTCAACTGAAACTTTATCCCATTTAGGTTTTAAATCACTTGGAGGATTTCCTAAAGCTATTTCTATTGCATTTTTTATCAAATTTACGCCTGTAGAAAGAGGGTAGGTATATGCACTCATAAATCCGCCTGATAATCTAGCGGCAATTTCTCCAACCATAGCACCATTTTTAGTTACTTTTATATCACCTTTAGCCGCTCCTATTTTTAAATTTAATGCTTTTATTCCTGCTTTCATAACATTAACCGCATCTTCTATCTTTTCTTTTTCCAATGCAGAAGGCATAATATGTCCTGTTTCTATGAAAAAAGGAGGAAATTCTATTATTCTATCGGCAACACCCGTAACATATATTTCATCATTATATATAAGCATATCTATAGAAAGTTCAGGACCATCCATAAACTCTTCAACCATAACCTCCCCAGACGGAGAAGCACTTTTTGCTCTATTGAATGCTGCTAATATATCATTTTCGCTTGATACTTTCATAACGCCCCTTGCTCCCATATTATCTGCAGGCTTAACAACAACAGGTTTATCCAAATGTTTAAATGCTTCCATAGCCTCTTCATAATTCCATACAGGAAAGAAATTAGGCTGAGGTACATTATTTTTTTTGAATCTTTCACGCATTCTTATTTTGTTTGAAGCAGCATATGCATCTTCAAATCTATTTCCGGGTAGTCCCAATGCATTAGCTACAGCAGCAACAGTAGTAGAAGCATCTGTACCCACTGTAATAACACCATGTATTTCCATTTTCTGACTTAAATCTCTAGCAGCTCTTACACTTCCATCAACATCTCTAGTGGATACAATCATAGGATAGTCAGCTATTTTCATACCATGTGCATCTTTATTATAATCAAACACTATTGTATAAAGTCCCATTTCCTGAGCTATTTGTATTGCTGGTACTTGAAGCAGACCTGCCCCTATTATTATTATTCTTTTACCTTTCATATTAGCATTGCCTTTTATTAATTTATATAATATAATTTAAAATATTCCTTTATAGTGTTTTAGTATCGAAATTTTAATGCTAAACTGAAGAATTTTTACTTATAGTATAATAAAATTAATATTAATTTCTACTACCTATAATTTTTTATGCCTATATTTTGGAAATAAAAATTGATA
>NZ_JARHYI010000058.1 GCF_029258575.1 Brachyspira sp.
TAATGTCTGTTATGAATAAAGCATCTGATATAGAAGATATTATTGGAGAGTCTGGAACTAATATAGGCGGTATGATAGAGAAAGTAAGACAGACTATGGCTAAGCTTACAAATAAGAATAAAGATGATATAAAAATAAGAGATTTGCTTGCTGTAGATACTTTTGTACCTAGAAGTGTGAAAGGCGGACTTGCAAATGAATTTGCTATGGAAAATGCCGTTGGAATAGCAAGTATGGTAAAATCCGACAGACTTCAAATGGAAATAATAGCTGATGAACTTAAAAAGGATTTAGATATTAATGTTGAAATAGGCGGTGTTGAAGCAGATATGGCAATATTAGGGGCATTAACCACTCCGGGTTCTTCTTCTCCATTAGCTATAATAGATATGGGAGCAGGCAGTACAGATGCTTCTCTTATAGATAAAGATGGAAGGATATCATATACACATTTGGCTGGTGCAGGAAATATGGTTACTCTTTTAATCAATTCTGAATTGGGCTTAGATGATTTGGAAATGGCTGAGAGAATAAAAAAATATCCTTTAGCTAAGGTTGAAAGTGTATTTCACATAAGACATGAAGACGGAACAGTGCAGTTTTTTAAAGAGCCTTTAGATCCTAGATTATTTGCAAGGGTTGTGGTAGTAGAGGAGAATAATTTTGTTCCTATAGATTCTGATATTCCATTAGAGAAGATAAGAATTGTAAGAAGAATGGCTAAAGAATAAGTTTTTGTATTCAATTCTATAAGAGCATTAGAAACTGTAAGCATTACAGGAAATATAAGAGATATACCTTTTGTAGTGTTGGTTGGAGGTTCATCATTAGATTTTGAAATACCTCAAATGGTTATGGACGCTTTATCTCATTATAAGATAGTAGCAGGCAGAGGTAATATAAGAGGAAAAGAAGGTCCTAGAAATGCAGTTGCTACAGGGCTTATATTAGATTATGTTAGGTCAATGAGGAATAGCTGATATGGAAATACCATCTATTATTGTATATGACTTGGGAAATACAGATCCTAAATTAATGGATCAGGTTTTATATGGAATAGAGGAAGAGGGGATTCCCTATATTTTAGAAAAAAAGGATCTTAGTGCTTATAAGGATGTGAAAGAGGCATCTTATAATGCTGCGGTTTCTTCAAAATTGTCTGTGGGTATAGCTGCTGACAATGAGTATATAGCTGTACATTATGCTAATTTAAATGAAAATAAGCCTTTATTCTTATATTCTATGAAGTCCGTAAATATGCAGAATATGAGAAATGTAGGGGCTAATTCAGCTAGACTTGTTAAGGGAATTTATTTTATATTAGATGATTAAGTTTAGTTTAAGGAATATTTTATGGAACTTAGTTTGAATGATGCTTTTCTTATGGCTTTGGAAGCTTTGAAAAAGGCAGGAAATATACAGGTTGATGTTTGTATTTCTATTGTAAATGCACATGGAGAACAGATATTTTTCTGCAAGATGGATAATGCTCTTAAAATAAGCGAGAAATTAGCTTTTAAAAAGGCTTACAGCAGTGTATCATTGAAAGTTCCTACTTCTGATATAAAAAGACTTGTTGATGAAAGTTTATGCGGACTTGATACTGCTATGTCTGGAGAGATAGTTATGTTTGGTGGAGGAATTCCTATTTTTAAAGACGGTAAATTGCTTGGAGCTGTAGGAGTAAGCGGCGGTGCTGTAGAGGAAGATATTCTTATCGCTAATGCTGCTTTAGAGGTATTTAATAAATAATATTTTATGGAGATATAACATATGGATGAGAAATTGATTGAATCTATAGTGAGAGAAGTCGCTAAGAATATAAATATATTGGAATCTTCTAATAATAATTCAAATACATTCGGTGTATTTGATAATATGAAAGATGCTATAGAGTATGCAAGTATAGCTCAGAAGAAGTTTTTATGTTCTACTTTATCTCAGAGAAAAAAAATTACTGATTCTATAAGAAATAAATTAAGACCCCTTATTAAAGAGATGTCTGTTATGGCTGTAGAAGAAAGTAAAATGGGCAGAGTAGAAGATAAAATAAATAAAAATACATTGGCTATAGAGAGATGTACAGGTGTTGAAGATTTGCATACAGAAGCTTTAACAGGTGATGACGGACTTAGTTTGATAGAATATTCTCCATTCGGTGTAATAGGTGCTATAACTCCTGTTACAAATCCTACAGAAACTATAATATGTAATAGTATCAATATGCTTTCAGCAGGAAACAGTGTTGTTTTTAGTCCTCATCCTAGTGCAATAAAGGTATCTAATTGGCTTGTTGGTAAAATAAATGAGGCAGTAATAGAGGCAGGCGGAGAGAGAAATTTAGTAGTTACTATTTCAAAGGCAAGCGTAGAAGAAGTTGATTATATGATGGAAAGTCCAAAAATCAATGCATTATGTATTACAGGCGGTATGCCTATAGTGATAAAAGGACTTAAAAGCGGAAAGAAAACTATAGGTGCAGGTGCAGGAAATCCTCCTGTTATAGTTGATGAAACTGCAGATATAGAACAGGCTGCTGCTGATATAGTTGCAGGTGCTTCTCTTGATAATAATATGCCTTGTATAGCTGAAAAAGAGGTATTGGCTGTAGATTCTATATTTGACTATTTAATGTTTAATATGGAAAAGAATAATGCTTTTAAAATTTCAAAAAAAGAAGATATGCTTAAATTGGAAAAAGGTCTTATAAATGAAAACGGTTCTGTAAATAAAAAATTTGTAGGAAAGAATGCCAAATATATATTGGATACTTTGGGAATAGAATGTTCTTATGATCCTAGACTTATAATAATGGAAACTCATAAAGAACATCCTTTTGCTGTTGAGGAATTGATGATGCCTGTACTTCCTTTAATAAGATGTAAGGATTTTGATGAGGCTTTGGAGCTTGCTGTTAAATTGGAAAATGGTTGCCGCCATACTGCTATTATGCATTCTAAACATATTGACAGATTAACTATAGCACCTAAAAGACTTCAGACAACAATATTTGTTAAAAATGCTCCTTCCTATGCAGGTATTGGTTTAGGAGGAGAGGGATATACTAGTTTTACATTAGCTAGTAGTACTGGAGACGGCATTACTAGTACAGTAACATTTACTAGAAAAAGAAGATGTGTATTAAAGAATGGTTTATTTGTTAGATAAATAATTATATTTTATATATTTAAATAAAAGAGGTATTAACTATTATGGAATATGCTTTAGGTATGATAGAAACTTATGGTCATACTGTTGCAATAGAAGCTATGGATGCAGCATTAAAAGCTAGTAATATAACTTTGCCTTCTATGATTCATGTAGGAAGCGGAAGAATTGCAATATCATTTTTTGGAGATGTTGCCGCTGTAAAAGTAGCAGTTGAATGTGCAGTTGCAGCAGCTGAGAGAGTGGGAAAAGTTTTGGCAAGTAATGTTATAGCTAGATTGGATAAACAGGTTATTACTTCTTTTTTTGAAAATAATACAATTCCTTATAATGGAGATAAAAAACTAGAAACGGTTGATAATAGTTTGTCAGAAAATAATAATGATTCAGAAAAATCATTATCAAATAATACTGACTCTACTAATAATAATATGTCGCTTTTTAATGACAGTACAGAAGTTAATAATAATGAGAATAAAAAAATCAATAATGAAGATAATATATCAGAAAAAGATAATTCTTCAAATGATATATCCGTTTCAAAGAAAAAAATAAGAAAAAAGAAAAAAACTGATAATTAATTTTTTAATAAAAAATAATAAGATATTGGAGGCAATAATATGGCAAGTTCTATGGCTTTAGGTATGATAGAAACTAAAGGATTGGTATCAGCAATAGAGGCAGCTGATGCTATGGTAAAAGCAGCTAATGTAAATTTAGTAGGTAAAACATTAGTGGGTGGTGGTTTGGTAACAGTAATGGTAAGAGGCGATGTAGGAGCAGTAAAAGCGGCAACAGATGCAGGAGCAGCAGCAGCGGCTAAAGTAGGCGATCTAATCAGCGTTCATGTAATACC
>NZ_JARHYI010000132.1 GCF_029258575.1 Brachyspira sp.
CTATAGTCTTTCCTGCCCCATTAATAACTCCATTACAAACAAACATCACAGAATAAAAAATAAATATTGGCATTATAGTATAAATATAGCTTTTGGCATATTCAAAAACCTGCATATCTTTTGTGAACATTCTTATAAGAAAATAAGGATTAGTTATTGAAAATATACTCATAATAGAAGAAATTATAAGCCCTATAACTATTCCACTTTTTAAAATTTCTTTTACTCTATCTAATTTATTAGCCCCTATATTCTGTGCTGACATTGTCATAACAGCATTTCCCAAAGCAGCAGTAGGCATTATAAAAAGTGATTCTACTCTATTAACTATAGCAACCGTTGCACTTGCCGCCTCTCCAAAACTGCTTATAAGTCTTGTTATGATCATCCATCCGAAAGCCACTATAAATTGATTGAATGATATAGGCATTCCTAATTTCATTATCTTTTTCGTCATATTCCAATCAAATGTAAATATAAAAGGATTGATCTTTATAAAACTATTTTTCATTCTCAAATATATAGTACTTATTAAAACAGAAGTAAATTGAGATATCACAGTTGCAATAGCTGCACCTTCAAGCCCCATAGCTGGTATTATCCAAAAGCCTTTTATTAGTACAGGGTCTAATCCTATATTAAGTATAGAAGATACAATTAAAAATATTAATGGTCTTATACTATCTCCTACAACTCTTAATATAGAAGAAATAAAAAAGTAAGCATAAGCAAAAGGAAGTCCTATTATAGATATTCTTAAATAAACAAGTGCCATATCCATAGCATTTTTAGGAGTTTTCATCATTATTAATATATCTCTCGAAAATATAAACATTAAAGAAGCTACTGTAAATAATATTATCACTCCCAAAGTAGTAGATACTTTTATAGCATGGCTTACTGTATCATAATCTTTAGCTCCGTAATATTGAGAAACTATAACTCCGTTTGCCATATTAACCCCAAAGGCAAAAGAGCCCATTATAAGCATTATTGGAAAACTCACCGCTATCGCCGAAAGTCCAAGAGGTCCTATAATATTACCTATCCAAATACTATCCACTATATTATAAACTACACTAAGCATATTAGAAAGCAATATTGGTATAAGAAGTTTTAATAATGTGGGAACAACTTTTGATTCTGTAAGATCTGTTCCTATATGATTAGCCATTTATATTTTTTTACCTGTTCATTCAATTAAATTTACAAGATATTATAAACCAAATAATAATTAATTAAATAGAAAAATCATAAATTATTTTCAGTATTAAAATTATTTTTTGAAATTAAACGCACGGTTAATAAATCATTTTATACAATAAAAGTTAACTTTATTGATATACTACAAAACAAAAAATATTTTTCGTGCGGAATTAATCACAATAAATTTAAAAAACTCTAGGGTGGGACTAACATTTCTAATTAGGTGATGAAGAAAAATAAAATAAAAAATAAAAAATGAGATATAAAAATATAAAGGGTGGGGAGTTAGAATAATTTTTTATTAAAATTTTTGCTTTTTCCTAATTCCCACCCAATAAAATTTTCTGCTTTTATAATCATTTTAATATCAATTTTTAATAATACCAAAATAGAAAAAGCACCCCCGCCCAAGTTTTTATTAGATTTATAATTTGTAAGATATGATTAGTGTTGATATAATAAAAAAAATAATTTTATTTTCAATATTTTATATCAATATAAAATATAGTCTTTACCCAAAAACTCTCAAGCAAAGCCATTGATTAATACTTTAATATGATTAATTTTTATTGTTTAGTCATCTTAGGAGTTTTACCTGACAATTGAGATAGTGAATCATATCTATTTATTTTTATTTCCATTCAAATCTATTTCTACACTTTTATTAATGCTGCCTTCCTATATACCTGCATATTTGCATTAATAGTTTTTGATTAAGTACTTCCTGTTTTATTTTTATTAGAACATCTAATTGATACTATAACTATTAAAAACATAATTTAAAATATTTTTTACTCATTTAATAACTCCTTTTTATTTGATAACTCTCATATATATTTTATATTTAACTTTATATATTTATCTATACAATTATGAAGATTATTTTGATGAACTAATATTCTATATTATATTTATTAATATTATAAATTTGATTATAATATTATCCTTATATAACTTTAAAATACTAAAAACTAAAATTATGAATATAATGAAATTACTACACTCGTACCAAATTAAAATCATAATAAAAAAGCATGCATAAATTAATAGGCATGCTTATAATTTTATGATTTTATAATTTTTAATTTCTGTCTCTTAATTTAGCTAAAAGTTTTAATATCTCCAAATAAAGCCATACTAAAGTAACTAAAAGCCCGAAAGCAGCATACCATTCAAAGTATTTAGGCATATTATACTGCTCCCCTTTCTCCATAAAATCAAAATCTAAAAGAAGATTGAAAGAAGCAATAAGAACTACTACAATACTTATTCCAATACTTAAAGGACTAGAACCATATAAGAAAGGAATTCTAGCACCAAAGAAAGACATTATAAAATTAAGTAAATATACAATACCTATACACAATGTAGATACAGTAATAACACTTCTTAACTTATTAGTTACTCTTATTATTCTAAATCTATATAATACTAACATTATAAATAAATCTAAAAAGGTAAAAAATACAGCCTGTACGACTATACCTTCATAAACAGAATTAAAAATATAAGAAATAGCCCCAATAGCAACACCTTCAAGTATAGCATAAAGTATAGAAAATACTTTAGCCAATTCTTTTTTAAAAGTCATTATTAAAGCTAAAACTAAAGCACCTATAGATGAACCTATAGCAGCAGGATAAAGAAGACTCGGATTTCCAGCTAAAACAAAAAATACACTAACCATAGCTGAAAGCATTAGTATTAATGTAAGTATTATTGATTTGTTAATAGCTCCGTTAAGAGTCATTGTTTCTTCATTTTCATCTCTCAATTCATAATCAAACGCTTTTTCTGATAATACTGGATTTGCCATTATAAAAAAACTCCTAATTATTTTTTGGTAATGTATTATAAAATAATTTAAATAAAAATACAATAATAAAGTATAGATATATAACTAATTATTTTTAGTAAAGTAATATTTTTTATTATATCATAAAATAAATATTATAATTTTATATTTTTGTCATATTCTGCTATTTTCCTAATAAAAACTACGCCGATTAAAATTAAAAAAGTAATATAAGCTTATGAATCATAATTATTATTAGCGAGCAATAATAAATGCTATCAAAAAAGATAAAGATATTTTGAAAAGTATTAAGAGGAAAAGAATCATTTTCTAATTTAAAATTGTAAATGAGATAAGTAAGAGATATAACAATTATAATAGTAAATATAGAAACTGACAATATAGAAAACTTCTTAATTTTTTATTTACTTTTTCATTTTCCATTTTTCAGACCTCAACTCAAAAAATTGTTTTTATTTAATTATTTATGGTATTTTGAAATAAAGTTAAATCTTACAATTTAAAATTATGAAAATTAAAAAAAATTCTATTATTAATTTGAATAGATCTCTTTTTTATATTTTTCTATTAATTCAATGATGTTTTTTCTTTGAGCATCAGGCAAAGGATTCTCAGTTTGAAAATCACCGTAAAATCTAATATAAGTATTTTTAGAATTAATAATAAAATTATATAAAACATCTAATTCTTTTTCATTAAGTAATTTTATACCTTTGGCTATCTTAAAAATCTGTGATGGCATATAAGCATAACCTGTATAATATCCTTTTAAATATACTAAATCATTTTTTGCCTCATCCAATTTGAAAGAAATATAATCTCTAGTTTTTTCATCATAAAAATACACTTCTTTTAAATTAATATAATCTGGTATGGATTGCGTTCTAACATATAAAACTATTACTGGTTTATTTAGAGCATTATCGTATAATATAATATTTAAAAAAGCACCCCATTCAACAAAATCATCCGTATAATATTTAGTAAAACCTTTTAAATCATCTCTATAAGTTTTAACACTGGCACAACTTAAAATAAATATAAAAATAATAACAAATAAAATTAATAATTTTTTCATTTTTTGTAATCTCTATAAATGTTTATATTATAATTTAATTATAACAATAGATATAAATATAGCAATTATAAATAATTAAATATAATAATAAAAATATATATCACTAATCTTTCATTCTTTTCTTAATAATTTTAATTAAAATGATACATACTAATATAGCAAAAATGAAAGGCACGGCAAAAATAAAAGAAATATTCGGCGAAGCAGAAGCAGCTTCAAATTTCACAGCATAAAACATATAACCATAATTGAAAGCGATAACAGTAACCATCATATAAGAAAATAAATATGCTATAATTTTAATAGTTTTTATAATTCTTTGTTTATTATTCATTTTATTATCTCAATTTTTATCAAGTTTAAATATAAAAAATCCCAACAGAAATCAATCTATTGGGATAAATATATAATATATACCCGGCAACGTTCTACTCTCCCGTAAAGCTACCCTTACAGTACCATTGACGATGAAAGGCTTAACTGCCGTGTTCGGAATGGGAACGGGTGTATCACTTTCTCTATGGTCACCGAAATAATATTGGCAAATTAAAAGAACAATTTTTTATCTTTGCCAGATATATAAGAGCGTAGATCGTCTCATTCTGCTTTATCATTATGAATTCTTTTATAAGAATAAGAAGAAAACGATAATATGGTCAAGCCATTGGTCTGATTAGTGCTGCTCAGCTGAACAGGTATTTCTTCCCTGCTTACACTTGCAGTCTATCAACGTCGTAGTCTCCAACGAAACTCATAGGGAAAGTTAATCTTGAAGGAGGCTTCCCACTTAGATGCTTTCAGCGGTTATCCCGTCCGCACATAGCTACTCTGCGATGCTCTTGGCAGAACAACAGATACACCAGCGGTGCGTTCATTCCGGTCCTCTCGTACTAAGAATGACTCTTCTCAACTTTCCAACGCCCACAACGGATAGGGACCAAACTGTCTCACGACGTTCTGAACCCAGCTCGCGTACCGCTTTAATTGGCGAACAGCCAAACCCTTGGGACCTGCTCCAGCCCCAGGATGCGATGAGCCGACATCGAGGTGCCAAACCTCCCCGTCGATATGAACTCTTGGGGGAGATAAGCCTGTTATCCCCGGAGTACCTTTTGTCCGTTTAGCGATGGCCCTTCCACTCGGGACCACCGGATCACTAAGACCTACTTTCGTACCTGCTCGAGATGTCTCTCTCGCAGTCAAGCCACCTTATGCCTTTATACTCTACTACCGATTTCTATTCGGTTTGAGGTGACCTTTGCACGCCTCCGTTACTCTTTAGGAGGCGACCGCCCCAGTCAAACTACCCGCCTGACAATGTCCGGCTACCGGATAACGGCTAACCGTTAGAATCCCATTTTGCGAAGGATGGTATTTCAACGATGGCTCCATGAAAGCTAGCGCTCTCACTTCAAAGCCTCCCATCTATCCTACACATCACAAAACAAAACTCAATGTCAAGTTATAGTAAAGGTTCACGGGGTCTTTCCGTCCTGTTGCGGGTAATCAGCATCTTCACTGATAATTCAATTTCACCGAGTTCTTCCCCGAGACAGTGCCCGGATCGTTACACCATTCGTGCAGGTCGGAACTTACCCGACAAGGAATTTCGCTACCTTAGGACCGTCATAGTTACGGCCGCCGTTTACTGGGGCTTCAATTCGAAGCTTCGCTTACGCTAACCTCTCCTTTTAACCTTCCAGCACTGGGCAGGTGTCAATCCCTATACATCCATTTACATGTTTGCAGAGATCTGTGTTTTTGTTAAACAGTCGGCCAGGCCTTTTCACTGCGACTCTCCTCTCAATATTGCTACCAAGATTCAAGCGTCTCTTTTTCCGAAGTTACAAGACTAATTTGCAGAGTTCCTTAGGGAAGATTATCTCGAGCGCCTTAGAATACTCATCTCACCCACCTGTGTCGGTTTGCGGTACGATTATGACATGCCTAACCTTAGAAATTATTTCTCGACAGCCTAGCTCATGCAACTTCCTGAACCCGAAAGCCCAGTCACTATCCAGCCTCAACCTTAAAGAGGCAAGCATTTGACTCACCTCAAGTCTAAACTGTTTGACGTTATCTACCAATCTAACGCGTACATAAACAATCTGTGTCATTCCATCGAAACATATCATAGTACAGGAATATTAACCTGTTTCCCATCGACTACGCTTTTCAGCCTGATCTTAGGGGTCGACTAACCCTAGGTAGATTAGCTTTACCTAGGAAACCTTGGGTTTGCGGCGAACGGGTTTCTCACCCGTTTTCTCGTTACTCATGCCTGCATCCTCACTTCTTATACCTCCAGCCTACCTCACGGTAAACCTTCGACGGCTTAAAGAACGCTCTCCTACCAATCACAGATTAACTCTGTAATTCCCTAGCTTCGGTACTATGTTTGAGCCCCGTTACATTTTCGGCGCAAGAACACTCGACCAGTGAGCTGTTACGCACTCTTTAAAGGAATGGCTGCTTCTAAGCCAACCTCCTGGCTGTTTAAGTATTCTCACATCCTTTCCCACTTAACATAGATTTTGGGACCTTAGCTGAGGATCTGGGCTGTTTCCCTTTTGACAATGACGCTTATCCGCCGCTGTCTAACTGCCATGCTCTTAACTTACGGTATTCGGAGTTTAGTTGGGTTTGGTACTCGGTTAGGAGCCCTAGTCCATTTAGTGCTCTACCCCCGCAAGTAAACACATAACGCTGCCCCTAAAGACATTTCGGAGAGAACCAGCTATCTCCAAGTTTGATTAGCCTTTCACTCCTACCCACAAGTCATCCAAAGCCTTTTCACGGCCACTGGTTCGCACCTCCATTCGATGTTACTCGAGTTTCGCACTGCTCATAGGTAGATCACTTGGCTTCGGGTCGTATAGCATGCAACTAATTTCGCCCTATTAAGGCTTGCTTTCACTACGACTACAAGGCTATTACCTCTTAATCTTGCTACATACTATAAGTCGCAGGCTCATTCTACAAAAGGCACGCCATCAGGCCATCTACTATTGCTAGCAGGGTACCCTCTGACTACTTGTAAGCTTAAGGTTTCAGGTTCTATTTAATAACCCTCAACGGGAGACTTTTCACCTTTCCCTCACGGTACTCTACACTATTGGTCACTGGTTAGTATTTTGCCTTGGATAGTGGTCTACCCAGATTCAAACAGGGTTTCACGTGCCCCGCCCTACTCAGGAACGATAAAACCTTCTCTATATGATTTCGTATACGGGACTATCACCCACTATGGTCTGCTTTTCCAAAACAGTTCTACTATCATATAAAACAAAGTTGATGCATGCAAGTACATCACTTACCGCCCTACAACACCATAATAACAACGCCTTGCAGCTTGACATTATTAAGGTTTAGGCTCTTCCCCTTTCGCTCGCCACTACTTAGGGAATCTCAATTTTGATTACTTTTCCTCCAGGTACTTAGATGTTTCAGTTCCCTGGGTGTCGCCTCATACACCTATGGATTCAGTGTATGATATAGAAGGTTTGCTTCTATAGGTTTTCCCATTCGGTGATCTACGGATCATAGAATATTTGCTTCTTCCCGTAGCTTATCGCAGCTTGTCACGACCTTCATCGCCTTCCAGTGCCTAGGCATCCACCTTAAGCCCTTACTTACTTGACCATATTATCCTTTTCTTCTTCATTATCTCTAACATAAAAGTAAAGCTAATATATCAAATTGAATGAGACTTTTAGCTAATTAAAGCTGTTTCTTATCTAATTCTTTAGTAACGCTCCGCTTAATTGTTTCTACTCTAAGACACACAATCTAATTGTGTTTTCTTTATCTAGTGAAGATTTTTATAATCGCTGATTTCCTTATTTATGTTGGAAAAAACTTTCTAAAAATCTACGCTCTCATATATCTGTCAAAGAACTTTAAGTTTTTCATTTCCAGCTGATGTTTCGTTTCGTTATGTTTTTTGTTTCTCATCAACTGTTTTATCATTATAGCATACAGCTAAAATAAATCAATAGCTATAAAGCCGTATTTAGCTGTAAAATCGATTTATTTTTATAAAATTAATTATATACAATACATTTTATACAAAAATAAAGGCTATCCAATTCAAATTGTTTTTTTTGCTTATTCTTTTTATCATTTTTCAGCGAATTTTTAAGAATATAGGGCAAATTTGCAATCAAAAAATGATTTTTTTATTAAAAAATCAAAAAACTAGCATATTTTCAAAAAATAATATATAATTTTTCAATAAATTACTTAGAGAGAGTATAGTTATGAGTGTAAACATTAAAGAAAATGGAAATTTTAAATTAAAACAGGGAACTATAATATTTTACGAAGGAGAAAATATAAAGAATATATCATTAGTTACAAATGGAGAAGTAGATGTATATATTTCATCAAAAGAAATTTTAGGAATAGAAGATGAAACAGAAATCATGAGATACAGCTGCAGATTATTTTCTATACCAAGAAATATCATGATTGGTATAGGAAGTTATAAATCAAATTCTAAATATATGTTCTCTTTCAAATCTAAAGAAGAAACTGAAATATATGCAGTAAAAACACCAAATCAAGAATATGTTAAAAGTTTTTTTAAAGTTAATAAAACATATATTACAAATATGTATCATTCTATAGCATATTTAATATTTAAATCATATGAGGAATATATTAAAATAAAAAAAATTAATTCTGAAATAAAAATAGCATCAGCAAATTTAGCTGTTATATATTTTAATTTAAAGCATAATAAATCAAAAAATATTAAATCAGAAATTTTTAAAAATTATAAAGATATTTACGAAGATTCTATAAACTCTGGTTTTAATTTCCCTACTTCTTTTGATGTTGATTTCATAAGAGCGGATCATTCTGAAATATATATGCATAATAAAAATCATTTGTTAGAAAATGATGAAAAATTAGAATTTGAAATTGATTATGTAAGAAGATTTTTAACCATGCCTAAAAATATAAAAAATCAATTCTTCACATATGATACAAATATGAGTTTAGATGCTTCACATATGCTTTATGAGAATTTAAAGAAAATATCGTATATGTTAAAAAGTGAAATAGTTGAAGCTATAGAAAATATATTATTCCTATCATCTAATGAAGCAGAATCATTATTTGGAGAATATGTGAAAACTGCTCTTGATTTAGATAAGCAAGAAAAAGATAATGAGGTATGGGCTAAGTATATAAAATATATGTCAAATATAATAAAAGACATATATGCAAAAATAAAAAATGAATATGATTATGATCTAAATATCGATATTGAAGAAGTTGATTCTATAGTAAAAAGATTAACAAAAAATACTTCATTATATCCTGAAGAACAATCAGCTGTAGATGGTAACGAAGGAGATGACATTAAAGTTACTTTTGGTTTTGAATCCCTTCCTAATGAAGTTAAAAATCCTACTAGAAAATTAATAGAAATGTCTGGTATTGAAGAAAGCAAAGCTAAAAAATTCATAAAATCATTGAATGCATTTAGAAAATTAAGAGATAAATTCAGTACAGAAGATGATGTAAGAAAAATGAGAAGAGGAGTTACTACTGTATTTTTTGAAATATACAGAGAAATAGCTAAAAAAGTTATAATAAATGGAAACAGTAACAAATTAGTAAAAATGTTTTTGAATTTCGGTTATATGGACGATCAGCTACTTACTCCAAATCAAATAATAGATCTTTATGAGATTAAAGATAAAAGTAAAACTAAAAAAATAAATGTATTTTATATAGATGAATGGCTTCAAAAAATTTATGATAAAGAAGAACCACCATCTGTTAATGGATTCGGTCAGGATTATAGAGAGGCTTTAAGAGAATTGAAAAAAAGAGGTACTATCAGTGATAAAGAGTTGGAAGATCATTGGGAAAGCTCTTCTAAAAGATTGGAATATGAAGTTGATAATATGATTGAAACTACCCATAGATTATGTTATGGACAGGTAAGCATATATTTCCCTATACTTCATAAAGATATGATTACTAAAGATTTTGAAAGAGCATTGATACGAAGAGATGTTATGGAAAAATCTATAAAAGAAGTTACCGATATAGATTTCTCAGCATTTTACAGAGAGGTTCTATATAAAAATAAAGAACTAAATATAGAAAAAGAACTTGTTATGCAGGAAGTACCTCCTAATATAATACTTATGCCTACATTCGGTTCAAGAGCAATAATGTGGGAAGAGTTATCAAGCAGACAAAAAAATAGTACTGGAAGATTCTTATTCCCTATATTCACATCTGAAGAACTTGAAAGTTTATTGATTCCTACTATAGGAGCATTCAGATGGGAATTATGCAAAACTATGTTGGGAGCTGCTTGGAATGATATTACTCAAATGTCTATAACTTCAGAGTATAGCGATTATGTTCAATTCTACAGAAAGAATAGAAGTCTTTCAGATGAAGCTAAAGAAAAATTAAAAATACAAATCAAAAAATGTAGAAACAATCTTAGAGAAGTATTTGTAAGAGATTATAACTTATGGATAAAATATGAAAGCAAGGGTATAATGAGACTTAACAGAGTTGCAAGAGGTATATTATATAGACAAACTCCTTTTGCTAAAAACATAAGAGAAGAATTAAAAAAACAGCCTATGTATGCTGAAATAGCAAACAGATTTAAAAACATAAGAAATAAAAGAGCTACAGAATTAGAAAACAGATATTTCAAATTTACAAAATCAGGAAATCCATTACCTGATGAACTTCAGCATCATATAGATTTCTATAAAAATATGTAAAATAAAATAATAAATTTTTTATAACAATAAAGGGCTTGAATATAATTTCAAAGCCCTTTTTATTTTTTATACATACAAAAATATTGAAATATTAAATAAAAATAATTTCAAATTTATTTTATTGTTTAACATTCTAAATAAAGAGTTTTTAATTATACGATATATTTTTCATAAAATACTAAAAATAATATACTATACATACCTATATATAAAAATAAAAAAATAATATTACAAATATAAAAAACAACAAATTATTTACAAATAAATAAAAAAAATCACTGCCTAATTAATTCATCTTACATATAAATAAAATTATTCATTAATTAAAAATAAATATTATCAAAAAATATATTGTTATTCTAATATAATTCTATACTAGTTATAATCTTTTTAAACAAAAAATTATAACTAGTAAATGGATATTATTATATACAAAAATTGCCGAAAAAATTTATTATCCATATTGTAATACCAAAATATTACATATACAACAAAAACATTAAAATCTACAATATAATCATACAGTACACATAATGTTTAATATATAATAATATTTATTCAAGCAAATTGTTTT
Source organism: Brachyspira sp. (assembly GCF_029258575.1). GTDB lineage: Bacteria > Spirochaetota > Brachyspiria > Brachyspirales > Brachyspiraceae > Brachyspira. The sequence goes on from NZ_JARHYI010000132.1 coordinate 11,442, forward strand.
TTTTTCGATATATAAGACAATCATAATACTAATTTTATAACTATACTTGCAATAAAATTCATATATTGTTAAAATAATCACAGGTAATTAATATTTAAAAAGAGTATTATTAATGAGACTTGACTATATAAGACCTTTTACAGATGCCTCCAATGAAATATTACAAAATTACATTAAAGACGGTATCAAAATAAGTGATATAACTCTTAAAGGTTCTTTTGTTAATGCTTCTGGTATTATAGCAATAATATCATTATCAGAAGATGTAGTTGGTTATTTTATAATAGATATGGAAATAGAAACTGCTAAAAAAATAGTTTCTATAATGAATGATAGTGAATTAAAAGATATTGATAAGTTATCCTTATCTACAATACAGGAACTTATTAATTTAATAGCTGGTTTAGCTGTAACAAAATTAGAAGTAGACGGATATAATGTTGATATATCTCCGCCTGTTATAATGAAAAGCAAAGATTTAGAAGTTTCGATAAGCGATTCGGAATTTCTATATATAAAATTAGATACCTCTATTGGCGATTTTAATATATTAGTTGCCGTAGAATCAGAAAAGGAGTAAAAAAACATGTCTGACATTAATACAAAAGAAGCTGATGGTATAAATGAATTTGGAAAGCCATTCAAAGTGCTAATAGTAGATGATTCTGCATTTGTTGTAAAACAGTTGCAGCAAATTTTTGTATCAGAGCAATATAATGTAGTTGGTACTGCAGAAAATGGTGAGGAAGGCGTACTTATGTATAAAGAATACAAGCCAGACTTAGTAACTATGGATATTACGATGCCTAAAATGGATGGTATTACAGCATTAACAAAAATAATAGAATACGATAAAAACGCTAAAGTAGTTATGGTTAGTGCTTTAGGTAAAGAAGATATGGTAAAAAAAGCATTATTAGCAGGTGCCAAAAACTATATTACCAAACCTCTTGACAGAAAAAAAGTACTTGAGCGTATAAAAATGGTCCTTACAAAAAAATAACAATTACTTTATTGTTTTATTTGTCTGGAATAATTTATTTTGAATGAGATAAAATTAACTGAAAAACAATTTGATCTGTTTAGGGATTTTGTATATAAAGAAAGTGGTATATGTTTTAATATTATCAATAAAATTATTTTAGAATCAAGAATAGTTTCTGCTATGAAAGAAAAAAATCTATCTAAAGTAGAAGATTACTATAAGCTTGTATCTTCTGATAGAGAAGAATTAAAAAAATTTTTAGATAATATAACTACAAACCTTACAAAATTTTTTAGAAATAGACCAAATTTTCAATTATTAAAAAATTATGTTCTACCTAAAATAATGGAATATAAAAAAACAGGCGAACAAATAAGAATTTGGAGTGCTGGCTGTTCTACTGGAGAAGAACCATACTCGATAGCAATAACTTGTTTAGAAACACCTGGCATCAAGGAAAATAATATAAAAATTTTTGCTAGCGATTTGTCTCTTAACTCTTTAGTAGCAGCTAAAGAAGGTAGATATGAATCTCATAAAATAGAAAGCGTGCCTAAAGAATATTTGGATAAATACTTTTATAAATTATCATCTGGAGAATATTCTATAAAAAATGATATTAAAAAATTAATAACTTTTGATTATCATAATTTAAAGCATAGAGGAAGTCAGACAAATATGGATATTATCTTCTGTAGAAATGTTCTTATATATTTTGATAATGAATTTGTTAAGCTTACTGTTAATAGGTTTTATGATATATTAAATGAACATGGCTTTCTATTTATTGGGCATAGCGAATCCTTATTTGGACTTAATACAAAATTCAAATTTAATAATATAGACAATTCTATAGTATATACTAAAAATTAGGAGTTTTATAGATGTTTTCAAAAAGAAATGATAATACAGAATCCAATTCTATTATAGGCGAAGGTTCATATTTTAAAGGTGAGTTTACATTAAACGGTACTTTAAGAATAGACGGATGCTATGAGGGAGATAAATTAGAAGTTGATAATGTTTTTGTAGGTCCTACTGGAAAGGTTAAATCAAATATAAAAACAATATCAGCTGTTATAGAAGGTATAATAATTGGAAATATAGAGGCTAAAAATAGAGTGATGCTTATGCCTACAAGCAGAGTACTAGGCGAGATAAGAACACCTGAACTTATTATACAAAATGGCGTTATACTTGAAGGATTATGTATAGTAGCACAAGACCCTCTTACTAATCCAAAAGAAACTATTTTAGGATTATACAATAACAATATAGATAATCAAAATAATAATTGATGGATTATAATGCCTTACTTATATAATGTTGAAAAGAAAATTAGTATACATATCATAGCAATTACTTTGATTGTTTCTGTTACAGTCATAACAATTATATATTTATTTACATCTAACTATATAGAGAAAAAAAGATTGAAATCTATTTACGATTATATTGCAATAGAAGATTATGATAATGCTTCATTTCTATTCAATGATATATATACTAAAAAACCTTTAAATAAAAACATACTAAAAACTGGAATAGATTTATATTATGATATTTTAATAAGATCAGATAAAAAGGAAGTTATAGTAAGTGCAAGTGAAAGTATTATAAGATATGCTAAACAATTATTATTAACATCAAAATTTATTAATAATGAAAATATTATATATCAAAGATTAGGATATAGTTATCAGAGATTGGGAAAATCATATTATATTGATTCATATAATTCATATATCAATGCTATAAATAATGGTGATAATAGAGTATCAACTACAATAGAATTATCAAAGGTATGCTATGAGATAAGATTGTATAAAGATGCTATAAAATATTTAGAAGATGCTATTGATAGAGAACTAAAAGAAAGTAGCGAAAAATTTATAAATATGGAATTATACTATGAACTTGCCAATGCTTATGAGGGAAATAAAGATTATACAAAGGCTATACAAATATTATCCTCTATGGACGGCAAATTCAATAATAATACTATGTTGGAATCAAGAACTTATTTTAAATTAGGGAATTTATATTCAAGACAAGGGCTGTATAAAGAAAGTGAATTTTTTTACAAAAAGGCATTAGATATAGATGACAAAAATCCAGATTTATATTATAGTATAGGAACATTATATTTAGAAACAAAAAGAAGAAATGAAGCTATAAAGATGTTTAGAGAAGCTATCAAAATAGATAATTCGTATAAGCCCGCTAGGGATACTTTAAGGAGATTGTAATAAATGTTTAACTGGTTATATAATATGTTCTCAAGCGACATGGGAATAGATTTAGGTACTGCTAACACTTTAGTATATGTAAAAGGAGAAGGAATTGTTTTAGCCGAGCCTTCAGTAGTGGCAATAGAAAAAAGTACAGGAAATGTAATAGCAGTAGGAAATGAAGCTAAGCAGATGTTGGGTAAAGTTCCTAACTCAATAGCTGCTATAAGACCTATGAGAGACGGAGTTATAGCTGATTTTGAAACTGTTGAAAAGATGATAAGATATTTCATAAATAAAGTGCATAATAAAAGAACTTTGGTAAAGCCTAGAATAGCTATAGGTATACCTACAGGAATAACTGAAGTAGAGAGGAGAGCCGTAAGAGAAAGTTGCGAACAGGCAGGAGCTAGAACTATATTCCTAATAGAACAGGCAAGAGCTGCTGCTATTGGTGCAGATATGCCTATAAATGAACCTCATGGTAATATGATTATAGAAATAGGCGGAGGTACTACTGAAGTTGCTGTACTTTCACTTGGAAGCATGGTTAGAAGTGCTTCTATTAGGGTTGGTGGCGATGAGCTTGACGATGCTATTATTAAATATATGCAAAGAACTCATAACTTATACATCGGTGAAAAAACTGCTGAAGAGATAAAAATCAATATAGGACATGCTTATAAGGGCGATATATCAAAAACTATGGACATAAGAGGAAGGGATTCTGTATCTGGACTTCCTAAAACTCTCACAATAAATAGTGCTGAGATAAAAGATGCTATAGCTGATATATTAATAGAAATATTGGAAGCAGTTAAATCGGTACTTAATCAAACTCCTCCTGAAATTTCTGCTGATATAGTAGAGAGAGGAATAGTAATGAGTGGTGGTACATCTTTACTTCCGGGATTTACTGATTTGATTTCTATGGAAACTGGAGTTCCTGTAATTCTTGCTGAAAGTCCTCTTACTTGTGTTGCTATAGGATGTGGTAAATTTATAGAAGAAACTAAAAATTTAAAGAATTATAGACGATACTCTTAATCGGAAAAATGATAAAAATTTTATTAATATAGCCGATATTCATAAAATGAAAATTTTTTTTAAACATAAACTACTTACTCTTTATATATTGCTAAATCTAGTAGCAGGAATATTTATGGTATTAAATAGAAGTAATTTTGTATTTAATTTACAATCTATTTATGCCTTGGGTGTATACCCTATTCAAAGTGCCACAAAAAGTGTTTCAAGGGCATTTGTATATCTTTATACCAGCATAACAGATATATTCACTTTACAAACTCAAGTGCAGGTATTAAGAGATAGAATTGCAGAATTGAGTGGTGCTGCTTTGGAATATGAACAATTAAGTGCTGAAAATGAAAGACTTAGAGGGCTTTTAAATGAAGCTCCTACAGATGAATATCCTTTAGAATATGCTGAAATAGTATCAAAAGATCCACAGAATTTCTATACTACTATAGTTATTAATAAGGGAAGTGCAAATGGAATAGTTGTAGGAATGCCTGTTATATCATATCAAAACGGATATAAAGGTTTAGTTGGAAAAGTTGTTGAGGTAAGAAGATATAACAGCAGAGTATTATCTTTAGTTGATCAAAGATCTCAAATATCTGTAATGCTTGAAAGCTCGAGAACTACTGGTATAATGGTAGGTCAAAGCCCCAAATCTACTCAAACTCATTTGCAGTATATAGATTTGCAGATGGATGTTGAAGAAGGAGAGAGAATTGTTACAAGTGGTATGGGAGGTGTTTTCCCTAAAGGCATATTAGTAGGAAATATATTCAAAGTTGAAAAAAAAAATTATGGTCTTTTCCATGATCTCTATGTTGAACCTGCTGTTAATTTCTCCACTTTAGAAAATGTTTATGTTATTAAAAAAGTACCAGATCAAGAAATAATCATGCTTGCAAATGAAGAAGATACAGAAGCTAATGCTAATGGAGAAACAAAATGAAAAGAGCAATAACTGTTATCATTACAACTTTGATTTTACTTCTTATACAATCATCTCCAGCTTATGACTTAATAAGAGTAGCACTTGGAGCTAAACCTGATTTACTATTAATATTTCTTACATTTATAGCATTCAGATACGGTTCTTTTGACGGAATGATATATGGTTTTGTAATAGGACTTTTACAGGATATTGTGTCAAGCGGTACATTCGGTTCTTATGCTATGATATTTCTTAATATTGGTTTTTTTGTAGGATTTTTTAATACAAGAATATTCATAAAGCAAATTGCCGCTGGTATATTTGTAACTTTAGTAGGATACTTAATAAAAATAATAGCACTATTTTTAGTAACTTCTATATATTCGGATCTTTCAAATGTTGCTGTTTTAATAAGATCTGAATTATTAGTTGGAATACCTCTTACTGTAATATTATCTTCTCCATTATTTATAATATTTGAAAAAGTTGCTCCTTTAATTTATGATAAGCAGAAAATACATGTTGATGATAGTACTAAAGAATATACGGAATAAGATATATGGTAAATTCTGAAATTGAAATAAAAGCATATATTAAAGATTTTGAATCTATTCTAAACTTCCTAAAAAATAATGCCAAATTCAAAAAAAAATATTTCAAAAAAGATATTTATTATGCCAAAGAAATAAGCATAAAAGAAGGCAATATAAAAACAAGCGACTGCATAAGACTTAGAACTGAACATGGTGGATATACTTTTTGCACAAAAGAAAGAACATTAATAGAAGGTGTTGAAGTTAATGAAGAAATAGAAGTTAAAGTAAGCAAAAAAAAGGCAAGATTTATTATTAACTTCTTATCAAAATTACAAAAATATAAAGAGTATGTGAGAAAAGAAAAAAAAGGCTATGCTTTTATATATAAAAATGCATTAGTTGAAATTTCTAAAATTAAAAATTTAGGCGACTTTATAGAAATAGAATTTTTAAACTCTGAAGAAACAGTAGAAAATCAAGTACATAAATTAAAATCAATTTTAAAAGAATTAGGTATAGATGAAAATTCGATAGAAACTAAGCCTTATATAGAACTTCTTTCGAGATAATATCATTTCATAGTATAATACTTTCTTTTTTAATATAAATTATTGAAAATATAATATTTTTTTATATAATGAATACCTATATAAATATAAGCGGAGAAATCAATGAAAAACACATCACATCATATACTTTTTATTCTTGTATTATTCTGTACGCAATTATATTCACAAAATACTGAAAATAATGATACATTTGAAAATAAAATGGATAATTATAAAGAAAAAGTAAAAGTTCAATGGAGATATAATCCACTTAGAATATATGAAACTGATAAATATTTTTCATCTTGGCTTGATCCTGATAATTATAATAGTAGTTTTTGGTTTGGGGATATTTTGAATATAGAAAGTTTGTACCCTAACAAAAATTTTGATTTAGCAAATCTTATATTATATTTCAGCCCTAAATTAGCAGTTGATTTAGCTCCTATAGCATTTAATGTAGATGGAGATAAACATAGATTTAAAATAGGAGTGGGATATTCATTAAAATTATTTTTTGGAAGCTACAAAGCAGGTAAAGATCAATTATATGGAACAACTTTTCTATTTTCAACATACATGCAAGTAGAAGCATATTTTGAATATATATTTAATAATAAATTAAAAGTGAGATTTGCTCCTTTAAGACATATATGTGCTCATATTGGAGGCGATATTCTTGGTGATGAAACTTTATACGATAAAAATAAAGAAGAATTTAGAGATGAAGGTTTTGAACAAATGCATTTATCTGCTGCATACAGATGGGGGTGGTTTTCATTTTATGGAGGAACTTCTTTTGCTATAACAGGTTTTAAAAAATCCAATATAGTTAACTTATTTAATGTTTATTCTGGAATTGATATAAGATTCCCTATATGGGGAGAAATGAATTTAATAACAGGAGTTTATGTAGGAGCATTTCTTGATGAAATAAATACTATCATAAGAAATAAAAAAGGAGATGGATATCCTGCCGCAGATTCTCATAATGAATGGACTCCTTCTATATCAACAGGAATAGGTTTTGAAATATATAGATTCACAATAGGCATAAAATATGAATATGCACGTTCAAAACAATTATATGCTTATAGAAAAATGGAAAGCAGAATAGGACTTGAAACTAGTTTATTTTTCTAAAATTATAATATCATAATTTATTATTGATATAATGGACAAATATTACAAAATATCATTAATAAAAATAACAAATTATGATAAAAAATATTTATACAATGTTTTTTACTAAGCATTATTATTAAAGAATTTAGAAATTCAAATTTATTAAAATAATAATAATACTTAAAAATATGATTATATATATTCAAAATAATTATATTCATATAAAAGTATTTAAAGTAAAATAATCTTAGATATTTGTTTATATTCGTAGTTATTGACTTATATATAGTTCAATATATACTTAAAACAAGTATGAGAAATATATTTATTTTATTATTGTTAACATTTATTTCAGCTTCATTATATTCTTATGAGCTTAGACTTAGTCATTCAAGAAGTTATATATATAATAGAATATTGTATGCTGATGTAAAAACACACTATGATAAAAACATTTATAAAAATATAAAAAAGTATATAGACAATGGAATTATAGTTTTTATCAATTTTAGAATAGATTTAATAAAAAAAAAAAATTACTTCTCGATGAAAATGTTAGAGAAATATATATATATAGAAAATTATACTATGACTTTTTTACAAAAGAATATGTTGTACTAAACTCTGAAACTATGAGAGAAACAAGAAATACAAATTTTCAAGCTCTTGTAAAAAATATATCTCAAATTAATAATATAGAAATTATTAATATAAATAAATTAAATAAAAATAGTAAATTCATATTTCAAACTAGATTATCAATGCAGTTTCAAAATACATATCCTTATTTATCAGTATTTTTTAATATAATAACCCCTTTGCAGTATAGAATAAAATGGTCTAAATCTAAAGAATTTAATATTACAGAATTATATTATAATAATATGTAGCTATTATTTATAATTAAAAATCCGATTTATATAAAGAATAAATGTTTATATTTTATTTATCATTGTTTTAGGAGAAAATATGCGTTTTTATACATTCATTATATTTATGCTGTTATTATTTAGTATGCAGGCATTTAATCAGGATAATACTAGACTTGAAATAGTAAAATGGGCTAACTTTTATATGAACAAAAAATACAAATATAATCAAATCGACACAATAACAAATCCTTTTTCAAAGGAAAAAAAGAAAGTGAACTTTGACTGTTCTGGTTTTGTAAATGCAGTTTATTGGACTGCAGTTGAAAAAACAGCCGTTAAACTTCAAGGCTCTACTGAAAATATACATTATATATTATCAAAAGAAAATAAAATATATATAAACACATCTCCTAATATAGGTGATATAATATTTTTTGATGGTACCACTTCTCCAAATAAAAAACTTACTCATTCAGGAATAGTTGTCGATGTAGATGAAGATGGTACTATAATTTATATACATTCATCTACGAGTAAAGGTCCTATTTTAGGATATATGAATTTGAAATACCCTGATATGGCTAAAAAAGATGGAAAAATGATTAATAGTTATTTGAGAAGAGGAGAGGCTCCATATTCACTTGCTTCTCATTGTTTTAATAGTTATGGTACTATTTTTGAAAAACCAAATTGACAAAGAATATTGTAAATTGCCTTGACTTTTTGCCAATTTTTTATAAAATTATTTTCTATGTATAAGAGTGTATTATGCGTTTTTATATTATTATATTTTTAATGTTATTATCTTCAATATCATTTGCACAAACTTATGGATATGATAAAGAGTATCAGAAAAAATTAGATGAAAGCGGAGTTGAAATAAATGACAGACAAAAAGAGCAGGTTAGAAAAGATATAAATAAGTGGGCAAATTTTTATTTGGATAAACATTATCAATACAATGAAAAAGCTTTACTAGTACATCCTACTTCAAAAGAAAAGAAAACTTTTCGTTTTGACTGTTCTGGATATGTAGCTGCTGTTTATTGGACTTCTAATATAGCTGTATTTGAGAAACAGGCTATTTTAGATACTGGAGGAGTAAAAACTATATATGCCACATTATCAAAATATAAAAAAATATATAAAGATGTTCTTCCAAATATTGGTGATATAATAATGTTTGATAAAACTACATCTAATCATGATAAGCTGACACATGCAGGTATAGTAATAGATGTTGATGAAGAAGATGAAACTGTAAAATATATTCATGCTTCAACAAGTAAGGGACTTATTATAGGATATATGAATTTGAAATACCCAGATTTGAATAAAAAAGATGGAAAAATCATAAACAGCCGTCTTAAAAGAGGCGAAGGAGTTGAATCTTTGGCATCTCATTGTTTTAATAGTTATGGTACTATTTTAGATATACCTAAACAATAGAATTATAAGATATTTGATGATTTATTTATATATATAAAAAGTTAAAAATAATTTGGAGAATACATGAGTAGTAAAAAAAATAAGAATAATAGAAGGCAGAACATACCTCAATCTGCAGGAGGCGGAGGAAATCAAATTATAATCATATTACTTCTTACAATGGTAGTAGTTATGGCTATAATGTACTTTCAAAAAACCCCACAAATAAAAGCTCAGGAATGGGATTATTCTACTGTAGTTCAGAAAGTAAAAGAGGGCGTAGTTAAAGAGGTAACTATAGTAGATCAAAATATAAGAAACGGAAAAGCAATAGAAACCGTTAATGGGAAAATTACAGAAATAAACTTTTACTCATTTATACCATTTACGGCAAGTGGATTCGTTAATTTGCTTATAGAAAATAATGTAAAGGTTAGAGGCGAAGCTGAAAAACCTAGTTATTTAAGTTTAATACTGGTCAATTTACTTCCTATACTTTTGATAGGATTTCTGCTTTGGTTTTTTATGTTTAGACAGGTTCAAGGCTCTAATAATAGGGCTATGAGTTTCGGAAAGAGCAGAGCAAGACTTCTTACTAAAGAAGATGTAAAAGTAACTTTCAAAGATGTAGAAGGATGTAAAGAAGCTAAAGAGGAATTGCAAGAAGTTATACAATTTTTAAAAGATGCTAGTAAATTCACAAAACTTGGTGCTAAAATACCTAAAGGCGTACTTTTAGTAGGTCCTCCAGGTACTGGTAAAACTTTACTTGCAAAAGCTGTTGCTGGTGAAGCAAATGTACCTTTTTTCAGCATGTCTGGTTCAGAATTTGTTGAGATGTTTGTAGGTGTCGGTGCTTCAAGAGTAAGAGATTTATTTGAACAGGGAAAAAGAAGTGCTCCTTGTATAATATTCATAGATGAGCTTGATGCTGTGGGAAGAACTAGAGGTGCTGGATACGGTGGCGGTCATGATGAAAGAGAACAGACTTTAAACCAAATGCTTGTTGAAATGGACGGTTTTAATACTGATACTAGAATCATAATATTTGCTGCTACTAACAGACCAGATGTACTAGACCCTGCTTTACTTCGTCCGGGAAGATTTGACAGACAGGTTGTTGTTGATTTACCTGATGTTAAAGGAAGAGAGGGAATTTTCAAAGTACATGTGGCTAAAATACAGCATGATCCTTCTATAGATTTGTATCATTTAGCAAGAGCTACTCCTGGTTTCTCTGGAGCGGATATTGCCAATATGGTTAATGAAGCTGCTTTAATTGCTGCTAGAAATGATAAATCAAGAGTAGAACTTCCAGACTTTGAAGAGGCTCGTGATAAAGTTATGATGGGACCTGAAAGAAGAAGCATATTAATAAGTGAAAAAGAAAAACTTAATACTGCATATCATGAAGCAGGACATACTCTTATGGCTGTACTTCTTCAAAATACAGATGCCTTACATAAAGTTACTATAGTGCCTAGAGGAAGAAGTTTAGGGGCTACTTGGACTTTACCTTCTGACGGAAGATATACTCTTCAAAGAAAAAAGGCTATTGATGAGATGTCTTTACTTCTTGGAGGACGCGTTGCTGAGGAGTTTAAATTTGGAGAAGATTCTGTAACTACAGGTGCTTCTAATGATATAGAAAGAGTTACTGAACTTGCTAGAAGAATGGTATGCGAATGGGGTATGAGCAGATTAGGTCCTATATCATTCGGACAGAAAGAACAACCTATTTTCTTGGGTAAAGAGATTGCAAGACATAAAGACTACAGTGAAGAAACTGCTCAGAAAATTGATGAAGAAGTTCATAAATTTGTAATGAAAGCTTATGAAAGAACTCAAAGATTAATAGCAGAAAATGCTGAAAAATTTGAATCTTTATCTAGAGAATTATTTGAAAAAGAATCTCTTGATATAGAAGATATAGAAAGAATATGTGAAGTGAAATTAGACAGAGTTAAAGATAAATTAGTTTATGCAGGAAAAGATCCTAAAAGAGGTACTGATGAACTTGAAGATCCTACTGCTTATCAGGACGGGGAAGTTAAAAGTGTTAAAGAGGAAGTATTCAGTACTCCTATAAAACCGTTAAAAAAAGCTGAAACTATAAAAGAAGAAGTAAAAACTGTAAAGAAAACTTCTGCTTCTAAAAAAACAGCTTCTGCAAATACTAAAAAGAAAAAAACTACTGAGGAATAAAAATTTACTGCTTAATATTGAAGGCTGCAGTATTATATTAATGCTGCAGCTTTTTTATTTATTTTTTATACTATTTCTAAAATATCATTAAAAAACTAATAAAAGCTAGGGTGGGCATGCTTTTTATAAATAAACAATAAAAATAATAAAAATGCTTATAGAAATTAGATAATAAATTTTAAAGGGCGGGGTATGTAAATAATATTTTAATTATCATCTAAACATCGAGTATTAGTAATTTCATAAATCTTTCATCAATATTTTTCTCTCCCCATTCGCACATAGCTTCTAAAACATTAATAAAGACTTCCATTTTTTGGTTATAAAATATTCTACTTTGAAAGGCACTTCGATGTATACTTTTCTATTTATAAGTACATCCTCTTCAAATCTCTAAACCGATTTATTAATGTTATTTGAGAAATTGGTTTCATATAAAGCATCATTTCATTGAATCTTTTAGTCTTATTTTTTTATTGATTTATTCTACCCGCCCACCCACCCCTAAATTTATTTTGTATTTTAACTACAATAAAAAAATAGAAGTGTTTATTTACTTAGCACCTCTATTTTTTATATCATTAATGCATTTTAATCCATGCAAAGACTCTGCACTTTTCACAGCATTATTAATAGCCTTACCCATAACTATAGCAGCAATACTTCCTACAGCATCAAGATTGGCATTAATATCCCCTACACTCATAGCATAAATACTATCTCCATCTAATGTTGTATGAACAGGCTTTATAGTCCTAGCAAAACCATTATGAGCCATAGAAGCTATCTTTCCCATTTGAGATTTTGTAAATTTAGCATTTGTTATAACAGCACCTATTGTGGTATTAGTAACTATATTATTATTAATATTTGAATTAAAAGATAAATTTTTATTTTGAGTAATTTTTATTAACTCTTCTTCAGAACTTCTAAAACCGTCTTTATTTTCATTAAGAAGCCCAGCAATCATTTTACCGCTTTCATAATCATAAATATCCCCAAAAGCATTAACAGAAACTACAGCCCCCACTTTTACATCATCAACTTGAACAGCATAAAAACCAAGCCCAGACTTCATAGCATAATCAACTCCCAATATTTTGCCTACACTTGCCCCAGCACCTGCCCCATAATTACCCATTTTAGGATTATTATTTTGAGCGTTTATACAAGCCTCATAAGCCATATTAATATCAGGACGAACCTTATAATCCCCAACACGCAAATCGAATATACATGACTGACAAACTAGAGGAACTTTCGTAACACCCACATCAAAACCAATATTCCTCTCTTCTAAATATTTCATAACGCCGCCAGAAGCATCAAGCCCAAATGCACTTCCGCCGCTAAGTAGTACAGCATGTATTAACTCAGCAGATGCAAAAGGTTTAGTAAGTTCGCTTTCCCTTGAAGCAGGTCCACCTCCTCTAACATCTAAACTAGTTACTGCTCCTCTTTCACATATTATCACTGTACAGCCTGTAGCAGCCTCAATATTTTCAGCATTGCCTATCTTTATATTTTCTATATCTGTTATATTTATCTTTCTCATAGATTATATCCATATCATATATTATTTAAATATATTTATAAAATATAATAGTAATTAATGCAAACTTTAAATTAATATAAAAATTTAAATTTGCAAAAGAACTTAATTTATAATAAAATATTAAAAAGTTTTTTATATTTAAAATAAATATAATAATTTTAAGGAAAAAATAAAAAAATGGTTAATGAAATATTTTCGAGCAGACTATCAATAGGTATAATATCATATATAGTATTTATCATATCTGCAAGTACTCATGAATATTCACATGCCAGAACTGCATTTATGTTCGGAGATAGAACAGCTATGAGTATGGGAAGACTTACATTAAATCCTATAGCCCATATAGATATATTAGGAAGTGTGGTACTTCCAATATTGGCGGCTCTTACAGGAATACCAGTTATAGGCTGGATGAAAGCTGTTCCAGTAAATCCTCATAATTTTAATAATCTTGAAAGAGATCAAGCTATAGTTTCATTTGCTGGTCCATTTGCTAATTTGATGATTGCCACTGTTTCTTTTATTGTGATGAAAATACTTACGTTAACAGTAGATGGTACTTTTTTAATATATAAAATTATAATAATGTTAGAACAGCATTCAAATATAGCCTCTAACATTTTTCTTAATGCCATGCCTGTAATTTTGACTATGCTATTAATGTTTTATATAATCAATATAATGCTTATGTTCTTTAATTTACTTCCTTTTCCTCCATTAGATGGAGGTTGGATATTAAGATTTTTTCTATCACCTAAAGGTAAAGATACTTATGATAAAATATATCCTTATGGTTTCTTAATACTATATGCACTATTATTCTTTGGAATATTAGGAACTATATTAGGCTTTATACAAACTATATCTCAATATTTATTAGGAAGCTCTATAAATATTATATTCTCTATATAGTTTTATCTCCACCATTTAGGAGAATAGAACATATATTCTATGGAAAAATTAAAAGTTGAAGTATTAGGTGCATATCCTTTTCCCCATACAACTTTCTGATATGATACTGTCATATAGAGAAAATCTGATATTGTAGCCTTGAATTTAACAAAAGGCTCTAAATATGAGAAATTAGACTTTTTATTATATGGAAATACAAAAGTCACTCCTGTATACAAAGTAATAAAAGGAGAAGTTATAATTTCCAAACCGCCTGATAATTCACCTATATTAAAAATATCTTTTGATAAATTATTTCTAGTATCAATTGTATATGCAAATAAAAAATTAACAGGTATTACTTTTGGAACTGCAGCAAGCATTATAGTAGCATATGCATTAAAAGGATCTTTCATATCCGAATATATATGTGTATTTTTCATGAAACTATAGCTGAAACCTGCCTTAATGCCTATAGATAAATACCAATCTAAAAGCGTTGCTTTTATAGTTGCATTGATAGAATCAAAATTAAAAGTATCTGTCATATTTGTAGCACTTGTTATATCATTTCTTGAATCTTGTCTTTGATATGTGAAACTAGTAGATATTCCAATTTCCAAATACTTAATCGGTCTTATTGAAAAATATGGCATAAAAGTAAAATATAAATCCCTTCTGCTTATATTTTGATTATATGGATCCAAAGTATATAAACGACCGTTATCAAACCAAGAATTATATTCTGAAAATATTCCGCCTATACCAACAGAAAACATTTTATTTTTATTTATATGCGGCGATATATCGAAATCAAAATCATTTCTTCTTGCAAAAGATATTTGTGAAAAAAATAATAATATAAAAAATATTATCAATAATTTATTTTTCATAATTTATTAATTATTGAATCAATTTTTATTTAATAATAAATCAAGATTCTTTTCTATATTATGTCTATATCTTAAATCTGTAACTAATATTTGATACTTTTGCTGTGTCTTAGATTCTGTTACCAAAGTAGCTAATGCTTTTTGTGCATCTGCATATGGTAAAGAATCTATATTATACATTTTACCATATTTTTCATAAGCTAAATTAATTTCTTCTTCAGTAGGTTTAGGTATAGATGATCTTATAGTTTTATCTATATAATTTGCTGTAACGGCACTTCTAGTAAGGAAATTTTCTATAGACTTTGCCTGAGGAGTATCATAAAAACCTGATTTTTTAGCTTCATACATCATAACTTCACGGGCTACAAAAGCTTTAAACATACCATCTCTAGCCTGAATTCTCAAAGCAGCAGGGATATTAGCTCCAGCCTGTTTTAAAGATTCATTAAACATATCATTGAATTCAGATAACGGAACTGTTTTATCTTCTATTGTAATACAAGGATCAGCAGTAACAGAATATTTCAAATTATAATTAGTTTTTGCTGATTCTAATATCTTATCATATTCATTACGCATACGCTCTTGCAAAATAGTAGTTTCTATTTCCATAGCTATTTGCTCATAAGTAACATTAGGTCCTACAGATGCCTGTATTTTAGCTCTATTATCATTAAAGAATTTTCTTTTTTCTGCATCTGTAACTACGGCAAAATCATCGCTTACTTTTTCCTGCATATAAAGCTGAGATAATTGATTATCTCTCTCTTTGGAAATTAGTTTAAGAACTTCTTCATCTTTATCATAACCCTCTTCAACAGCTTTAAGATATACAAGTTCCTGCTCTATAATTTGGGAAGAAAATTGCCATAATTGAAATTCATTTGTAAGAAGTAAATTCACAGCATCATTAGGAGCTCCCCTTAAAACTGTAAGATTTGATATCTCAGACAAACAATCCTGAACAGTCATAAGTTTTTTTACATTACCTTGAGAATCTCTTATTCTTATTACCCAATTTGTATCCTCTGAATACAAAAATAAACTTGATATAATTGTAAATAAAAGTGCTAAAAATATTTTTTTCATCATAGTAAAACAATTCCTAATTATCATTCATAATCTTCATCATCATTTTCAGTGAAATCATCTTTTCTATTATTTTTACCTTTAAATAGGGAAAATATAGATTTGAATATATTAATAATACTAAAATTATTAGATATATTTTCAGTTATGCTGCTAAAATTACTAATACTAGTAGATAAACTATTAAAAGACTCATGTATATTATCTAATGTCGTTTTTACTTTATTTGTTTCATCATTAATAGTATTTGCAATGCCATTAATTTTTTCACTAATAGATTCAACATTCTCAAGTATTCTGTCAAATCTATTAGTAAATCTAAAATATCCAGCAAGTAAAACAAAAAATATAGCTAATACTAATATCAATATAGATATTGCTATGAAAGCTAAAGATATAGCTATAACATTTATTTGAAATGTAATATCTTGCATATTTTATTATTCTTCTACCTCTTCAGAAGATCTTTTCTTTCTTTTTTCGATAAAATCATTAGTTTTCTCTTTGCCTTTTTCAACTAATTCTGAAGTTTTTAATACACTTCTATGATAAATATCATCTACTTTGTATTTGATATTATCCATAGTTTCTTTAATATCTTCTCTAGTTTCCTCTCCTGCTTTTGGAGCAAATAATACTCCCAATGCTACACCAGCTGTTACACCTAATAAAAATGAAAACATACCTGATACTTCTTTAGACATAATATAATATCCTCCTAGTTACATAACTTATTTTAATATTAAATTTAATTTACATTTTTGTCAACCAAATAAAAGTCTTTTATAAAACTTATTTTCTTATAAAAAGTAATAAAAAATAAATGCTAATATTGTTTTTTTATATAAAAGTAGGGGCTGTCCTAGATAACTAAAAAAACTCCTTCTTTGCTAAATTATATACTATTTCTAATTGTTTTTCAACTTTTGGAGTATTAAAGCGAAATTGACATTCTTTAATAAATAAATGAAAATGTTTC
>NZ_JARHYI010000004.1 GCF_029258575.1 Brachyspira sp.
ACACTTTATTTCTGTAATTATATTTATCTAGAAATTTATCATAATATTCTATTGGAATAATAGTATTATTATTTTTTTTAGTTGGAATAGAATTATTTGAACTTTTTATATCATCAACTGTATTTAATATTGTAAATATATGCGAATTTTTATAAAGAGTAAAATAAGATCTATTATTTGTAAATAAAGCATTATCTATATATATATATTCCATCAATTCATATAATTTAGATATTACTTTTTTACTTGCTATATCCCAATTACATTTTTCTTCCAATAATTTCTTACCAAATTCCAAAGATCTATTACATATTTTCTCATCAGTTAAAGCTAATATTATTGCTTTAGATATATCCTCTTCATCATATGGATCAAAAGAACACTCTTCTAAAACTAGCTCTTTAGTAGCCGATACATTAGAAGAAAAAGATGGAGTATTACAAGCATAACTTTCCAATATTGTTAAACCTAATCCTTCGTATAATGAAGGTAGTATTGTAGCTTTTGATTTAGTTATTAATTTTATTAATTTATCATCTGATATAAAACCAGTAAATATTATATTATTCTTAGTAATATTATTTTTTCTTATTTCTTCTTCAACAATTTTATCATATTCCTTACTAACTTTGCCACATAAATATAATTTGCTATCTCTTGGAATTTGATTGTTATTATATGCTATTGCAAATCCTTTAATTAATTTCAATGCATTTTTTCTAGGATCATCATAAGCTGATGTAAAAACTATATTATTCTTTCTTTTATAAAAGTTATATTTATCTAATTTCAAATTATTAAATTTAGTATCTACACCACCATATATATTTGTTATTTTATTTTCATCTATATTTAAATATTTAACAAAATCATTTTTAGTAAATTCACTATTTGAAAACATATGGTCTAAAATATAAGTAGTTTCTAGATGTAAAATATATTTATTTTTATTATAAAATACATATTTATTTTCTAATACTAATGGTATTATATCATGTATTATAGAAACTATTTTTTTTGAATTATTTAATAATTTTTTTGGAAATAATTTATCAAAAAATGTTACTGAATAATCTAATTTATTTTCATTTGTTACCAAAATATCATCAAAGAAATAAAAATCAAATTTTTCTTTAAAATTATAAGTATCTAATTTATTATAGAAATAATAATTAACATAGTTATTTCTATAATTAAATTTAGGTATTTCATTTTCATTAACTTTGAATATCGAAACATTTACTTCAGGAAAATTTTTTAATATATGATCTATTAGTGAGTAAACATATCTCCCTATACCTCTATGTAATGATGTTTCATATATTCGGCAATCAAATAGTATTCTCATATTTATTAGCCTTTATCTGTTTATTATTAGCAAATAACTTATATGATTCTAATTTATATAATTCTTTAGAAAAATAATTAGTAAATGTGTATTCTTCAATATTTGTAATTTTATCTTCTATATTATTTAATTTGTGAATTAATCTTAACTCTAATGGTTTAGTAATTATCTTTATACCAAATATAGTTCGTATTCTATATATATCTTCATCTCTTTTAGAATAAATAAACTTAAACATAAAAACCTCTATAAAAATAATTAGTAATATTTGTTATATATTCATTAAAATAAATATATATTTTCATCTTATTTTACCTAAAGTATCTGTTGCTGCTCTTCTATAAAGTCCTATTACTCTATACCCTTTTTCTAGCAAAAATTTAGCAAGATATCCACCATCTTGACCTGTTATTCCTGTAATCATTGCTGTTTTTTTATTCATGAAATAATTCCTTAATCTATAAAAATATTTATTTATTATATATAATATCAATTTTTTTACAACTATCTAATATTTATATTATTGTTTTTTAATTTATAAAGTTTATTAACAACTTTTTCAGATATGATATCCCAATTACATTGAGTCTTTAATAATTTTTTTCCAAATTCCAAAGATTTTTTACATAGCTCCTCGTCATTAAAAGCTTTTACGATTGAATTAGCTATATCATTATCATCATATGGATTAAAAGAACATTCCTCCAAAACTATCTCTTTTGTAGAAGAAACATTTGAAGCAAATGATGGAGTATTGCAAGCATAACTTTCTAATATAGGCATACCTAATCCTTCATAAAAAGAAGTCATAAAACTTGCTTTTGCTTTTGATATTATTTCTATTAACTTTTCATCAGATATAAATCCTGTTATTATTATTTGTTTTTCTGATATATTAACTTTTTCCATCTCATCTAAAAGCTCCTGTCTTGATTCTTTATTAAGTTTATAACATAAATAAAGTTTGGAATCTTTTGGTATTTTATTATTATTATATGCAATAGCAAATGCTCTAATTAAACCTTTACTATTTTTTTTGGCAGTTATATCAGAAATATATACTATATGATTCAATCTCTTACTAAATGAATATTCATGTATTTTAAGATTATTAAACTTAGTAGCAACTCCTCCATATATATTAGTTATCTTATCGCTTTCAATATTAGCGTATTTTATAAGGTCATTTTTTGTACTTTCACTATTAGCAAAAAAATGTGTAAAATACTTTAAATTATTTAATATAAAGAAATAATGATAATAATATATTGGAATTTCATCAAAAAAATTATTTAGAAACACTGTAGGTATCAAATCATGAGATATACCTACTATATTATCTACATTTTCCATCACTACATTATTATAAACATTATTAAGTATTTTATGTATATTATCCAATTTATTATGAATTAAAAGTATGTCATCTAAAAAAAGAAAATCAAATCTATATTGAAAATTATATTCAAATAATTTATTAATTTTATCATAATAATAAAATTTCACTTTATCATGATTATAATCAAAAATCGGATCATTTTTTTCACTATTCTTTATAATAGAAACATCTATTTCTGGATAATTTTTTAGTATATGATTTACCAAATTAAATATATATCTTCCTATACCTCTATCATATGTATATTCATATGTTCTAAAATCAAATAATATCCTAATATTATTGCTACATGGTAAATTAGATTTATATTTTTTGGATAAAAGATTATCTTTATAATTTTTATAAATATCTAAATTTGAAACTAAATTCAAAGAAACTAATTCTTCTAAACGTCTTATCTTTTCTTGCATTTTAAGACTATATGGTTTTGTAGTTATTCTTATACCCAATATAGTTCTTATGCAATATATTCCTTTTTCTTCCTTATTATACAATAATTTTAATAACTTCATAAACTTTACCTAATAATATATATTATCCTAATTTATTTTTTAGTATAATATTTTTTAATAAAAGCAGTAATTGCAATCACTATATTCCTAAAATGATAATCAAAATATTTTAAGAAAAAAATTGATATTCTTATATAATACTATTGTAATGCTTTTTTATCAAGTATAAAAAGTCCTTTCAAAACAATTTTTAATAATTTGAAAAATAATATTTAATATAAAAATATATTTTTTACATCCTTGAATAATAAGCGATTTTATTATATAATATTTGATTATATTTGTAATATTAAAGAATTTTAAATATTATGTAAAGTTCTTCAATATGATACAAATTTTGCACTTTTTGGTACATTTTGCGGCGGGAAAAAGTACGATTTTAAATAAATTCTATGCCGCATATAATACAAAATATAATAAATAATCTAAAACTATTTATAATAAAAGAGGAAATAAATAAATGGCAAAACTTTCGCATCTGGAAAAAGAGTACATCAAAGCTAATTATAAAAATAAAAGTATTGATGAACTTGCAAAAAAGCTTGAAAAAGACAGAGGGTTAATAGAAGAATATATTAATAATCTGCAAAACAATCAAAAAAACAATACAAAAACTAATAAGAAAGAAAAACCTAACAAAGAAAAAAGCGGAAATATGCTTTCAAAATTATTTAATAAAAAGGATAATCAGGAACCTATTTTCAAAAGATATAAGATACAACCTTA
Organism: Brachyspira sp.; assembly: GCF_029258575.1. GTDB lineage: Bacteria > Spirochaetota > Brachyspiria > Brachyspirales > Brachyspiraceae > Brachyspira. The sequence goes on from NZ_JARHYI010000004.1 coordinate 3,986, forward strand.
TAATCTTTCAAAAATAGATGCTGTATTTGCGGCTATTACTTTTATTTTTACTTTCTTATTGTATTTGTTTACACTCACTCCTTCTCTTTCCGCTGGAGATAATGGAGAGCTTACAACTGCTGCATATTTCTTGGGCGTAGGACATGCTCCGGGATATCCTTTCTATACTTTAATGTCCAAATTATTTACTTATATACCTATAGGCAATATTGCTTGGAGAACTAATTTATTCTCTGGTACATGTGCAGCATTTGCAATGATTTTCTTCTATCTTATTATGGTTAAAGTATTAGGGCAAAATAGAGTAGAAAAAGGATTCTCACCTATAGTGCAAATACCAGCACTTTTAGCAAGCGTAGCTTTTGCTATATCTGATAATATGTGGGCACAGGCTACTATGGCAGAAGTTTACAGCTTGAATATACTTCAAATAGCTTCTATGCTTTTAATATTAGTTTATTGGTTTGAAAGTGTGTGGAAACATGCCGATGATGAAATACCTTATTACGGTAATAAATATTTAATGGCATTTGGATTTTTATATGGGGTAGCACTTGCAAATCACCATGTAACTTTACCTTTCGCTTTTGCTCCTCTTTTGTTTATAGCTATTGTGTTATTTTTGGTTCATAAAGATAGATATATCAATCATATAGAAACTTCATTTATATCAATATTTGTATTTTTAGTATTGTTATTTATAGGAGGTTTCGGATACTATAGATTTATTATGAATTATGAGGCTTATTTATATTTTCCTCCGGGAGTAGCATCAAATGATTCAATATTCTCTATAATATTCAAGCCTTTTACTGATATGAATATATTAAGCGATATATTTACAGCTCTTGCTAATGGTTCTTATTTAAGACCTGATATGATACAGAATTTAAAAGCCCCTTTCTACCCTACTTTATATAAAGGTATGTTCTTAGTGTTCTGGCCTTTATTCTTGGTAGTAGTTTGGTGCTTGGTCTATAGATATTTCTTATGCAAAATAGATAAATTCAATAATGATAATGATTTCATTACTGGAATATCAATATCATATTATAAAATGCTTTTAATGCTTGCTGTAGGCGTTATGATATATGCGTATATGCCTATAAGAGCAAGAGCATTACCTCCTCTAAACTGGGGACAGTTGAATGAACCTTCAGGCTGGGAAAATTTAAGCTATTTATTTAGTATGATACATAGAAAGCAGTACGGAGCTTCAGGAAATGATATAGCTGCTGCATTCATACTTCACCCTGAACAAGTATCAGCTTTAATTAATATATTCAAAACTCAATTAACAGTATTAGGGTTATTATTCTTAATACCTGGATTATTCCAAATATTTAAGAAAAATAAATTTATGGGAATATTCTCAGTATTCGGACTTTTGAGTTTTGCAGTATCATTAATGGCATATACTAATCCTCCCCCAAGTGTAAGAACTTTATCTTTTGTAGAAGTATTTTTCTTACCAGCAACTTTATATATGCTTGTGATAATAGGTTTTGGTATTCAATGGTATATGGAATATTTTAATACTAATATAAAAAATGTATTAAAACCTGCCTCAGAAGAAATAGCAGATACTTCATTGAAGCCCTATCATGCTATATCAATCATAGCAATACTTGCAATAATGATTCCTATATTTGTTATGAATCTAAGCAGAAATAACAACTCAAAAGATTTCAGCAATCATGACTATTCATACAATATGATGAACTCACTTCCAGACAATGCTATATTTGCAACAGAGGGAGGAGATAATCAAGTATTTGGACTTGTATATTATACTATGGTTGAAAGAAGAAGACCTGATTTAAAAATATATGACCAAAAGGGAAATGTATTTGAAAGAATATACGGCAACCTTATGAAAACTGATGGCAGATGGCTTGGAGATATAAGTGATGCTGTAGATAAAGATTTTATAGAATCAGGCAGACCTTATTATATGGCTTGGAGAAGAGAAGGACTTCATAGATTGGGCGATTATTATTTTAAGGCTTACGGACTTGTATTTAAAGTACAGCCTATAAAATATGCTTTAGTTGATGAATTAGAATTCTTTAAAGTGCTTACGGTTAATGATTATAAAAATATTGCTAAAGAGCATTTGAAAAGAGATTATGAAAATGAAAAAATAGCGTCTGATTTGAATGCCTTATTAGATGAAGGATTAATTTCAATTGATAGAAAAAATTTATACAATGGAAATGAAGAAATAACTTTTGTAAAAATGTATGAGCTTCCTTTCCCTCAATTCAAAACAGAAGATGATTATTGGAATAGCTACACTATGCAAGGTACTGCCGAAGAGATTTCTAATTATGATTTTTTAACTAGAGAAATATTTGTAAGCTCTTATTCTCTTGCTAAAATAGATATGTACAACAGACGCATAAAAACATATCAAAAATTATTGGGCTTTATGGGTAATGGAGATATTGCTAAAAACGGTATCACTAGAGTTCAAGCAAATGAAAAAATAGCAGAGTTTCAAGATTTGAAAAAGCAGGAAGAGGATAAAATGCTTACAATAGGTTTTGATATGTCAAATGTATATTTTGCTGTTGGAAATCAAGCTATTATAGATGAGAATTATGAAAGAGCTGCTAATATGTTTGAAGAACTTATAAAGTTAGAAAAACTTATTTATCCTGCATATTTTAATTTGGCTGCTTCATATGAATATTTAGCACGTTCTAAAGATACACCTTATGATAAGGAAGCATATTATTTGAATAAAGCTAAAGATGTTCTTTCAAGAGCTGAAAAAACTTTCCATAGAGGTAAAAATATTGGAGATGCTGCTAGAGAGCAAAATCAAACTTATCAGCAGGTAAAACAGTTTATGGCTAGAATAGATGCCCAATTAAGAACAACAAGACAGCAGGCGGATAATTTAAAAGCTCAGGCTATGAAAGAAGATACTTTTGAAAGCTATTCTTCTTATGCTAATTATATATATCAAAATAGACAGGATATAGAAGAAACTTTATGGGCTAAATTAGAAGCTAAAAAAAGAGCAAAAAATAAAGAGCATATAGTAGGTGTTAATAAAGATGTATCTATTCTTTATGCTAATTTGGGAGATACTGCAAGTTCTATAAGTATATTGAATGATACATTAAAAATCCCTGATTTAACTAGAGATGAAATAAAGGGATTAGAATTCGATTTAGCTAATATATATCTCAATAATAAAATGTATGATGAATCTATACAAACATATTCAAAATATACTAATGATCTTACTCAGGATGGAGCATTTGCTTTGTATGCCATAGGTCATATATATGTAGAACAGAATAAGATTGTAGAAGCTTTGAATATTTATAATGATTTTAGAAGAGTAATGTCTCCTTTAGCTGCTACTAATGATGTTATAGCGAATTTAGATAAAGATGTTGAAAGCAGAAGACTTCAGATAATGCAGTATTTAGGAACTGTAAAACAACAATAATAAGTTAGTTTAATAAATAATAAGAACTGCCTATTATAGGCAGTTCTTTTTTAATCAGGCGAATTATTTTCTTAAAATGGCAAAATTATTACATCCTAATTGAAAATATTTATGTTTTTCAACTATAAAATTTGATAATTTAGCAGAATATAATATGTCTTTCTTGTTATAGTACTTTTTATGATCTTCTATTTCCACTCTATCTATAATTTTGAGATTATAAGCCATAAATTCCAATATAGGTTTAGCTATTTTGGAAGGAACTGTTAGTATAAGTCTACCACCTGGTTTTAAAACTCTATTGATCTCTTTTAAAATATCATCAGCATAACTTAAATGTTCCAATACAGCAAGCATAGTTACAATATCGAAACTTTCATCTTCAAAAGGTAACTTATTTTCTAATGTCAATTTTATAGTTTCTAATTTATTAGTTTTTAATTCAGGTGGTTTAAAATCTATACCAATGCCAAAATCTATATATTTTTCAATACCTTTTAGTAATTTGCATTCTGTACCACAACCTACATCTAGTAATTTACAATTTTCGTATTTAATTATACTTGGCTTCACCATATTAAATCTATATTCACCAAGAAATTTATCAAAAAATTTTTTATACAACATATAATTTCCTTAATTATTTTTTCAATAAAAAAATAATTAAGGAAAATATTTATTTTTTATAAATTGTTTAATGAAAAATAAGTAATTAATTATATACAATAAATTGATATAATTTTTTGCAACAAGTATAAATTTGTTTAATGAGATTAAATATAAAAAAGTTAGAAGATTATTGTTTGTTTGTTCATAAATTTATCCAAAATATTGGGTTATTATACCATAATAAAAAAAATAGTCAATTTAATAGTATAATTTTAACTAACAATAAGTACAAATTCTCTTTTCTTATTATCCTGATACTTACTGCATATACTAGATATACTATCCAAAACTATTTCCTCATTTTCAGTAGTTAAATCCAAACATAATGCTATCTCTTTATCTTTTGAATAAATCTTTTTAACGGCATTTAAAACTTTACCCAATCTATATGGGGTATCCAATATTATAATTGGTACATTCAATTTTTTAAGATACAATAATTTTCTCTCCCTCTCCCTATCATCGCGAGGTAAAAGACCAGCATAATAAAATTCTTTAAAATTAAAAGGAAGGCACATAATAGCTGCTGTAATACTGCTTACACCTGCAATAGGCTTTACTTTTATATTATGGGAATAGCAATACTCAAGAAGAAGCTTTCCTGGATCTTCTAAAACAGGAGTACCGCAGTCGCTTATAAGAGTTACTATTTTACAATTAACAATTTTAGTAATGATCTCATCTATATCTCTAGATTTTTTTGTATGCTCGCTAAACTCTATCAAGCTTTCTTTTTCTTTTTTGATACCTAATGCTTTAAAAAGTGTAGTAGCCTCTCTGAAACTCTCTACTAAGATAATATCACTTTCAATCAAAACTTCTTTCAATCTTTCTGTATTATCTTTATAATTACCTATATCTCTTGCTGCAACATAAATCGTTAGCATAGTATTTTCCTATCTCTTTAATAAACTATTTGTATTATAATGCCAATTTGTACTTACTATATTATTACTTATAAATATATTTGTATAGAATGTATTTGTAAAAAATTTATTAAGTTTGGATCTTTCTTCCATTTCGTTAATTTTTCTTACTTTCAAATTCAAAGCCCTTATAATGGCATAACTTTCATTATCAATATTACCATCTATTTTTTCAGGTCTGAAATGACATTGAAAAGCATATAAAACTTTTCTAGAAGTAAAATCCCATACATTATTTGTAGGCATACTAGTATAACCATATTTGATAAACTCTTCTTTCATTTTCAAAACAGAAGTTTTTCTATATTCATTATCATTCAAAAAATTAGTATAATCATAATCATCATACCAAATTCCCAAATTATATTCATCATGAAGTCTTTTCCATGGGAATTTAGGACCAGGATCTTTTTTTCTATAAGGAGCTATATCAGAATGCCCCAATATATTATAAGGCTTTATATAATATTTCTCTATTAAAGACTTAAGTAAATATACAATCTTATCTATTTGACTATCATCAAACTCTAAATATTCATCATAAGGAGTAAAAAATAAATTTTCTCTCTCTATTTTAGTCATTCTATTTAATTTTTCATAAGTATTTGTAACCTTTTGCAAAAAACCTAAATTTACTATTTCTATACCTATAGAAGAATCATTCATACTATATCTATTATCAAACATAGTAATACCAGCATGCCAAGCTCTATCATTATCATCTACAAGTTTATATATTGGATCATCTTCTCTTGTAGTTATAAGATAATGTGATGATACCCCAGGATCTGTTAATACTTTCAAAGATAAATCATCATTTAAAGCTGTATAATGAAGTATAATATATTTTATTCTCAAATTATATGCAGGAGATTTGAAAACACTAGAAACTTTCGGTGCTATTTTTCTAGTTCTTATAGGTGTCATATCATTATTATTATTGCATGATATAAATGCTAATAATATCATTAATAAAAAAATTACTCTAAAAAGTTTAAACATATACAGGAACTCCGTTAAATCTATATCTTATAAAACCTTTATAAAATTCTCTAACCTCTACATAAGCAAAATAATATGCTTGAGCGGTATTTATCCTAGCATGCTTATGAAGTAAATTATTATAAAAACTATTAATAAAATCCATATACATACCATCTCCTAAAGATCCAATACCAGATATCACTGTACCAACTCCAGAAGAAAGAAGAGATTTTGTAAGTTTATTATCAATTTCTTCCATATTGCATGCATTAATAAAAATTACTTTAGGAGGATTTTCCAAAGCAGTTACAGAGTTTAATATATAATCTTCACTTAATTTTATTCCGTCTTTATATCCATGCGTTATAATATGAACTATATCATAGCTTTCTAATATTTTGATAAATTCAAAATAACTATGTTCTTTTCTATATAAATCTATTTCTATATTTTTTATATTATTTTGCAATGATAAAATAATATCTATTTCATCTTTATCATAAACTATATCATCATTTGGTATAGAGATAACAGCCATTTTTATTTTTGCATTATTGCTTCTTTTATTATGATAAAGCATATTAGAAGCATTAGTATAAGAAAAGATTATATTCTCTGATATAAACTTTCCATCATAAGATAATATATCCCAAGGAATACTATAAGTTCCATTATCAAGATGTAAATAAACTATTCTAAAACCATCAAGCAAATGCTCTCTAAAATCTTTTTCTGGTATTAGCATATTCATTAAATAGCTTCCAAGTTCTATATATCTTTCTATACTATTATTCTCACTATTGGAATATTTAAGCAAACGAATATACTCTTTATATATGCTTTCATAAGCCTTATCATCAAAACGCTTTTCATATTCTACTACATAAAGAGATGGATATGTCTCTATAGCTTGATATTTAAAAATATTATTTTCTATGGAGCATGAAAAAAATGTTTGAGATATGTTATCATTTAAAACTATTAATCTGTCTTTTAATTTTGAAAATGTTTTATTATCTATCTCATAAACAGAAAAGTCAGAATATTTATCTTCTAATTGATAATATATTCCTCTTCTTCTTTCATAATTATCACTTATACTGATATTAGTATAGTTTTCATCTAACTGTTTTTTATTATTAAAATCTATTTTATAATAACCGTACAATTTATTTTTATCATCATCATACAGAAATATATTTATTATACTATTATCTTTTTTTATATTTTTTGAAATCTTTTTCACAGAAGAATTTTTTAAAGTGATATATTCTCTGCTATGAGATAAAAAGTAATCTCTATTTTGTGATACTATATATAATTTATTTTCAACCATTGAAATAGTGTTTAAATTTATATTCATTAATTCTGATTATTATATAGTAGTTTTTGTATATAATCAAATGAAAAATTATTAAAAAATTAGTAATTATAAATAGGATATTATATTGAATAAATGAAATTATTCTCACTTCTTTTCAAAACCATAAAATGTACATTTATAAATATTATTATCAGTATATAGCCCAATAGATACTAATGCAGTATTATTATTCTTACTTTCATAATAATCTTTTAAAAGTAAAGTAAGGGAAAAATAGGTTCTATCAAAATCCTTTTCCTAAATTTAAAAATCCAAATATATCCTTTGAATGTTACTTCTGTATCTTTTTCACTATATGATAATACTAAAAAGTAATATTTATATATTGACTATTTTACCATCACAAAATAAATATATGGCAGCATATCAAGGAGATTTAAATTTATCTGTACAAACAAAAGTTTTCTTATTTTCATAATTTTCTATACTTACTTCTTTAGGGTAAATATATTCATTTTTATATTTAAATCTTTTTATTGGAAGATTTACCTGATACTTTAAACTTAAAATATATTGTCTTTTTTATAGTATTATAATTATTATTGTTGTTATTATTATCTGAACCATTAATCAGGATTCAATATTTTATAATTACATGAAACTATTAAAAATAAATAGTAAATTTACAAAAATATAATAAAAAACTTTCTCATATACAAAATATGTCAAATTTAATAATTATTGTCAATATTTTTCTATTATATTAGAATTATTTTTAATAAAAAACATTGTAAATTAAAAAAAATAATATAATATATTTCATTAGCTGTAAAAAATATGTTGAAATAAATTTATAAAAAATATATACTTATTAGTAATAATTCTTAATAAAAAATATTGTGATTATTAATTAGGAGGTAAACAATTGAGTTGGATAGGTGCTATTATACTATTAAGTGTGCTTGTATTCGTTCATGAAATGGGTCATTTACTTGCAGGCTTGGCAGTTGGAATAAAGGCTGAAGCTTTTTCAATAGGATTTGGTCCTATACTTTTAAAAAAACAAATTAAGGGAATAGATTTTAGATTCTCTGCTATACCTTTTGGAGGATACTGTAAATTTAAAGGAGAAATATCTGAAGATGGAAATGTAGAAGAAGGAGATTTTTTGAGTATGTCTCCTTTCAAAAGAATAATAGTTTATTTTGCAGGTCCTTTCTTTAATTATTTATTTGCATTTATTCTTTTGGCTGTATTAGTTTCTATGCCTTCAAAGATAGATTTATATTCTCCTACAATATCAGTATTCAAAGATGGAAAATATATGCATACAAAATCTGGAATCACATTAGCCTATGAATACGGTTTACAAAGTGGAGATACTATAACAGCGATAAATGGTAAAAAGGTAGAATCAGATAATGATATATTAAAGACAATAAATGATGAGGCTATACAAAAAGCTTCTGAAAATATCACTTTTACATTAAACAGAAACGGAGAAACTTTAAATATAACAATACCTTCTGTTGAAATGTTAAAGGCATTAAGCGGAGAAAGATCATTAGGATTATATTTTGGAAATGACCTTATAATAAAAAATGTACTTCCAGACTCTGCAGCTTCTGAAGCTGGACTTATGTCTGGTGATAAAGTCATAGCTATAAATGGAATGAATGCTAATAATATAGCTGATTTCAGACCTATAGTTATGGATAATGCCTCTCAGAAAATTAATATAACAGTACTTAGAAACGGAGAGGAGATTACAAGAGAGGCTATACCAAGACCTGTAGCTTCAAAATCATTTGGCACTTATGGAAGTTTGGGAGTGGAATTTGATAGTACTCCTATGAAAGTTGAAAAAGTTGATGGAATACATTTCCCAAAATCTATACCTGAAGCATTTAAAGAAACAGGAAATTATATTATTTCTTATCTAAACGGACTTAAACTTCTTTTCACAGGTAAATTATCATTGCGAGAAAATTTAGGAGGTCCTGTAAGAATAATACAGATTTCTTCACAGGTGATTTCTGTTGATATAGAATACAGACTTAGAACTATACTTTCATTTACTGCTACTATAAGTTTGATACTTTTTTTAATGAATCTTCTTCCTTTGCCTGTAGTAGACGGAGGTATGATAGTATTTTCATTCATAGAGCTTATTATGAGAAGACCTATAAACAGAAAAGTTCTTACAAAGATTCAAGCTATAGGTGCGGCATTTTTAATAACTCTTGCAATATTCATTACAATAAATGATATAACACAATTATTCAGATAATAAAAAAGAGGATTATTATACATAAATTATAATAATCCTCTTTTTTTAATTTATAAAATCAATAATTTAATATTCCATTTTTCTATAATATCTTCTAATATTTAAATCATGATCTTTCTCTTTTGAAAAATGATTGGCAATTCTATCTGAACATAATGAAGCCATAAAAATAGGAGATAATATAGAATAAAATTCTTTATTTATAGTATTAGAAACATAATCTTTTAAATCTAAAACAAATAATTTATCAGTAATATTTTTCAAAAATTTTTCTGCTCTTTCATCTAATACTCTCGTTTCATCCATATTTTTTATTAATCCTACAAAAGTATCTTTTTCAACTATTTCCAAAGTACCATGGAAAAATTCTTCAGAAGTTATGGATTTAGTTTTTATCCAAAGCATTTCTTCCAAAATACACATAGCAAATAAATATACTTCATCTGTAATATAACCAGTACCAATCCATAAATGATATGTTTCTTTAGAATACTGCTTAGCTAATTGTTCAGCTATAGGATCAAATTTAATTTTTGCTTTTATTAACTCATCAGGTAATTTCTTAATATCATTAATAAAATCATTAAACATAGGATATTCCTGATTATTATATGCTAATCTTAAACAAAAAGTAAGCAGCATTATATACATTAATTCAGAACCTACTTTCTGCTCATTGATAACATGTTTATATGATAATTCAGAAATTGGAGAAGGTGATTTTCCTACTATAGAAAATATTCTTATATTTTTTTCTTTCAATATTTTTGCAGCCTGTAAAGTTTCTTTAGTATCTCCTGATTTTGAAATCATTACAACACATGATTTTTCATTTAATCTTTTACTATTTACAACTCCGATAAATGAAGCACTTTCTGCATAGAAATTTATTTTTAAAGATATTTGACTCATTATATGAACAACACCTTTCATTATAGATAAAGAACCACCTACACCTAAAAAATATATATTATCATATCCTTCTTTTGAAATAGTATCAGCAACTTCTATAATTTTATTGCATTCATTTATGCCATTTTCTAAAGACTTTCTATAATTTTCTTCATTAAAGTTTAACATATATATTACTCCTTATTATTCAAAAATTTTTCTTTCTAGTACATTATCCATATCAGGAAACATTTTTTTATTTATATCTATATTTTTATATTCTGTTATTATATGAGAAGCATACTGAATAGGTATCAAATAAAGAATAGGAGAAATATATTCATCTACTTGTTTAATAGTCAAATAATTCTCATTTTCCATATATCCAATGTAAAGACTTTTTCCTGCAAATTTATCTAAATAATTCATAATATCAATCATTCTATTATTTAGCTTATCATTATACGATGCCATATATATTATCAAACAATCCTTATTAAGCTCATAACAAGGTCCATGAAGGAATTCCTCCATTTCAAATGATGCAGTAGGAACTCTTATAGTTTCTGTAAATTTAGTCTGTGCTTCAAAAGTTACTCCTATAGAACTTCCATAAGATACGAATATAAATCTTTTTGCCTTTAAGAAATAATCTTTATTTTTTTCTATCCAATTTTTTGATATATCTAATGTATTATTAATATTTAAAATAGCATCTTCAATCTTTAGTATCTCACTATTATAAGTATCAATATCTATATTTCCATTAGATAATCCAAGCTCTAAACCTGCAAGCATTAAAATCAATGCAGTAGACATCATACCTTTTGTAACAAACCCTATTTTTTCTTCGCCACAATCTATTTTAATAAAATAATTAGCAGCCTTTACCAAAGGAGAATTTTCGTTATAGGTTATTGCAAAAGATTTATCGAAACAATCTGCTTTTTTTAATGCCTCTATTGTTGATGCACTTCTTCCTGTTTGAGATATGGCAAAAAATACAGAATCTTTATCCCATATAGAAGTATAGTTAATAAATTCTGAAGGATTTATATAACTTAATTCTACAGAAGACATTTTTTCTATATATAATTTTGAGCATAAAAATGCATTTAAAGATGAACCTGTAGCCAATACAATAATCTTTTTAGTATTTTTTATATATTCATTTTCTACTATATCTTTCAATATCTGTTTTCTGTTTTTTAGAACTCTTTCGCAAACTGACTGTTCTTCTTTTATATAAGTCAACATATTTAAACACATAAATTTCACCCCTAAATTAAACTAAAATTCCGAAGAAGCAACCCAATATTCCTATTAATATTACAGCTAAAAGCATCCAATTTATAGAAATATGTTTTCCCAATAAATAATATATTAATAGTGTGATTCCTAAAGGAGCTATTTTAGGCATAATACTGTCTAATATACTTTGTATAGTTATAGGATTTGCTGCACTTCCTATATTAAAACCTATATTAATATTTACATAATCAGCTGTCATCCCACCTATTACCATTAATCCTATAATAGAAATAGCATAGTTTATTGATGACATTATTCCTGATTGATCAGCCTGTTTTAATATCTTAATCCCCATATTATATCCTATAAAAGTTCCAAAATATCTTATGATATAATGAGGTATATTAAATACTAATAAAAATATTATAGGTCCTATAATATTACCTTTAAGACAAAAACCTGCTGCTATACTTGTTGCTATAGTTCTAAGAGTTACTAAAACTATAGCATCTCCTATTCCAGCCAAAGGTCCCATCAAAGCGGTTTTTATAGATCTTATGGTTGTATAATCATCACTGTCATTCTTAACTTTCTCTTCTTCCAAAGCTACTGTAACACCCATTATAAATGTTGATACTGCCTGAGTAGTATTAAAAAATTCAAGATGTGTTCTTAAAGCTTTTGTTAATTTTTCCTTATTGTCACCATAAAGTTTTTTCAATACAGGTATCAAAGCAAAACTAAAACCCATATGCTGCTGTTTAACATAATTCCATGTCCACTCTAATGACATAGATCTAAAAAATACTCTTATTAAATCTCTTTTAGTAATTTTTTTATTTTCCATATTTCAATCCTTAAAAATCATCATCTTCTTCATAAGAAGAATTGGTAGATGTACTAGTTTTTATCTGATTTCTGTTAGAAACTATTATTATAGCAATTATTACTCCTAATATGGCTATTGCTAAAGAAGGTAATTTTAAATAAGCAGCAAGAATAAATCCTAATATATAAAATACGGCAACGCTTTTATTAAGCATCATTCTAAGTAATATAGCAAAACCTAAAGCAGGCATTATACCAGTAGATATTCTCATACCATCTTTTACAAAATTAGGTATCATATCTAATAAAGAACTTATTGCTGAACTTCCAAAATAATATGATAAACCAATTACTAATCCTATAGGCATAGCTCTGGTAAAGAATCCTGTAATAAATTGAAGCCAGCCAAGTTTATCAGCTTCCCCATTATCTGCCAGCTTATCAGCCGCCTTTATTACCAAAGGATAAATGAATACAAATATAACATTTTGAATCATTACCATAAATGTAGCTATTGGTAATCCTAATGTTACAGCATTTTCAACCCCTGTACCGTGATTTATAGAAAAAGCTGTAGCCAATACTGTACCTGTTATAAATTCAGGAGGAAGAGAAGCCCCTATTGAAACATTGCCAAGAAATACTAATTCAAGCGTACCTCCAATAATAACCCCAGTAGGTATGTCGCCCATTACGATTCCTGTAAGTGCCCCTACAATTATAGGTCTCATAAACATAGAAGTTCCTGTAAGACCTTTCTCCACTACCATTATGAAAAAACCTAATAAACCTAAAGATATAGATGTACTTAACATTATATGCTCCTTTTTAAATTTCTTTTAATATGATTTTTTGATCATTAGGCAATGCTCTTATTTCTATTTCTACATTAGGAAATTCACTCATAAATTTTCTAAGATTATCCTGATCTTCTTTTGTGACTGAAACTGTTTTTGAAAGATTTTTAGAATCTTCATAATGCTTTGTTCCGCCTAAATTTATACTTTTTATCACTTTTGTTTCTCTAGTCAAAGTTAAAGCATCATTAATATTCTCAAATATAATGAATAATTTATAGCTGTCTGTAACACCTGATTCTATAGCTTTAATAGAATCATTAATAGTCTTAAATATAAGTTTGCAGTTGCTTGGTCTTGCCAATTTTAAAGTTGTTTTTGTAATATCATTATTAACAACTTCATCATTAGCTATTAAAATACAATCCACATCTAAAGACTGCAGCCATGCAACAGCAACCTGACCATGTAAAAGTCTATGATCTACTCTAACATGTTTTATCATAATAAAAACTCCTTAAAAATCATCATTTGATAAATTAAAATCTAAATCATTGCAAAATACTATAGCTTCTTTTGCTTCAGATATAGCTTCTCTTATTATAGTATCTATAGATAAATCTTTATTACTGCTATTAGATAATATTTCTAAAATTAGTGGAACATTAACCCCTGATATTAATCTTACCCTTCTATCATTTATATACTTCATAGATTCATTATTAACACTGCCCCCGAAAATATCAGTAAAAATTATAAGTTCATCATCATCGCCTAATTTTGATAGATATTCTTCTATTTTTGAACTTATATCTGTTCTTTTACCATCCAAATATGCAGCTACTGTATCTAAATTGAAATTATTTCCAAGCAGCATACTAATTGTAGATTCTAAACCTGTACTCATATTACCATGAGACATAATTAAAAACTGCCTAAACATGACATCTCCTATAATACATTATATAACATCATATAATGCTATATAATGTATTATAGTAAAAATGGTTCATTTGTCAATAAAAAACAAATTAAAAATTTCATAAAATTTAAATAAAAAAAATTAAGACTGGAATTATTCTAGAATAAATTTAAATTTACTAGCTATAAAATACTGTTCTGTAAAATGAATCATATTATTTGTATTTTCACCAACTATAACTTTCTGAATCAATAATGGTTCGCCATATTTTACTGACAGAAGTTTACCAATATTTCCTGCGATATTAGCCTCTAAATACCATCTCACAACATAAGATGGAAATATATTATTTTTATTTAGGGTCTTATATAATGAATCAGATTCAAATTTTCCATCAAGTAAAAAAGGATATTTTTCATATGATAAATAATTTTTTTCATAAACAGGTATATTATCTATTGTTCTAATTCTATCTACTACAATTATTTTATCAGATTTATCGAGCATCAAGTATGACTGCATATCATTATCTGCATCTAACAGGGATATATTGATAATTTTTGATGTAACAGTATATCCTAGAGAAGAGAACAGTTCGCTAAAAGAAACTGGTTTATTTTTAACACTATTAATAACTATTTTTTTTTCTATTTTTTTTCTAATGACGAATGTACCTTTACCTTGTTTTTTTACAACAACTTGTTCTTTTAATAGTTCATGAACTGCTTTTCTTACTGTAATACGGCTGACATTAAAATGCTCCATAAGCTCCAATTCTGTAGGTATTTTATCGCCATGTTCTAATTTATTTAGATATTCTTCTTTTATAAAATTTTTTACTTGTATGTATAGAGGTGTCATTTTATCATCAAACACATATGATCCCATATTACGGCTCCTATTATAAATATATATTATATATAAAAAAAAATATTTAACAAATAAAAAACTATATTATGTATTATATAATACAAATTTTCATTTAATAAAAATAGAATTGTTATCTTATAATATATTTGTATTATAATAAACTTTACTATATAATACTAATTCAAAATAATAAATTGGGATAATATTTAATCAATGAAAGAAAAATTAAAAAATGAAATACTTGAACTTGTAAAAAGTGAAGATATAGTTAAGCCTACTAGATATTTAGGCGGTGAGATAAATGCAATAATAAAACCAAATATGCCTTTTAAATTTATTATGTGTTTTGCTGATATGTATGAAGTGGCAATAAGCAATTTGGGGCTTTCAATACTTTATGAGGTTATAAACTCTATTGAATATGCTTCTTGTGAGAGAGTATATGCGGTTGCTGAAGATTTTGAAAAACTTTTAAGAGAGAAAAATATACCGCTTTATACTTTAGAAACTTTCAGCAAAGTAAAAGATGCTGATGTTTTGGGTTTTACTTTGCAGTATGAGTTAATATATACGAATATACTTCAGGTATTGGAACTAAGCCAAATACCTATACATAGAGATGAAAGAGGCGAAGATGTACCTATAATAGCGGCAGGAGGTCCAAGTGTATTTAACCCTTTCCCTTTGGCTGACTTTGTAGATGTGTTTTTATTCGGGGAATTCGATTTTGAGATGAAAAACTTTGTAGATATAATTTATAATCTCAAGAAAAATGGTGCTAAAAGAGATGATATTTTAAAAGAGCTTTCAAAACTAGAATATGCTTATGTACCTAAATATCCAAGAGAGAATGTAAAAAGAATATTCGTTGAAAATATAAATGATATGCCTTATGTGAAAAAACCTTTAGTTCCTTTGGTAGAAGGCATACAAAACAGAATATCCGTTGAAATAGCAAGAGGCTGTACTCATAGCTGCAGATTCTGTTTGGCTGGAATTACTTATCGTCCTGTAAGAAACCGCAGTATAGAAAAGATTGTTGAAATAGCTATGGAGTCATTAGAAGCTACTGGAGCAAGCACTTTAAATTTATTTTCACTTTCTGCTGATGATTATCCTCATATTGCAGATTTGATAGAATATCTGCAAACACTTGGCGAGCATAAAGGTTTTTCATTATCATTGCCTTCGCTTAGAATAGATTCATTTGATAAAGACACCGCAGACAGAATAGCACAATTTAGAAAAACTGGTTTAACATTTGCATTGGAAGTGGGAAGCCATGAATTAAGAGAAAAGATAAATAAAGAAATGGACGAAGATGCAATATACAATATACTTGCCGATGTGCAGAAAATGGGCTGGAAGATAGTAAAAATTTATTTTATGATAGGATTCACTGATAATCCAGATAAAGAAGCCGATGAAATAATAGAAGCACTTGAAAGGATGATAACAGTATCAAAAAATAAAGTAAAAATAAATGCTGCTATCAATGTATTTATTCCAAAGCCTCATACTCCTTTAGAGAATAATAATCAGCTTACAGATGAAGAGGCAATTGTTTATATAGGAAAGATAAGAGATCATTTCAAAGGTACAAAGGTGGCTATCAAATATCATCCTCCTAGAATGGCAGAGATTGAAGGTATAATATCAAGAGGTGATGAGAAAATAGGAAATATTATTTATAAAGCATACAAGAAAAGGGCTAGATTTGATGCTTGGATAGAATATTTTAAATATGATATTTGGAAAGAAGTAATAGAAGAAAGTGGATACACTATAAAAGAATTATTAAGCAAAAAAATTGATATGCCTTGGAAATGTATTGATACTCTTGTAAGTCAGAAATTTTTTGATAAGGAATATGAGAGATTTCAAAATGGTAAATTTACAGATTACTGCTTTACAGGAAATTGTCAGAACTGCGGTATAGATTATCAAAAATATTGCCATAAATATAAAAAAGAAGTTTTAAATACTAACTTTACTCAAATGGTTGAAGAATTAAAAACTATAAAGAAAAGAGATATATTCGCTGTAAACTATAAAATATTAATGAAATTCAAAAAAGAAGGTATATCATCACTTTTAGGTATGCATGATTTATCTCGTGTTATGATTTGTGCTTTAAAAATAGCAGGTGCAAGTATATCATTAAGTAAAGGCTTTCATCCATTAGAAAAAGTTGTATTTACTCCACCTACTCCATTTGCATGTGAGAGTGAAGCTGAATATATGGAAGTGAGTTTAACTGAATCTATAGAAATAGACTTACTTAAAAATAAAATTAATAATCTTCTTTCTCATATAGGCATAGAAATCATTAATGCAGTTTCTACTCCTGTAAATACTAAAAATATTCAAGCACTTCCTAAAAATACAGTTTATAAAATTATTACAGATGATGATAATAATGCTTTCAATCTATTATCAAATAAAGATGATTTAAAATTAAATGAAGAGAGAAAAGGCGATTATTTAACTATAAAAAAAGATGATAAATTACTTATAACTCTTTTAGAAAGTAAAGAAAAAGCTATAAGGGTACGCGACATAAAAAACTATCTTTCAAAAAAGAATATCAATATTAAAAATATTAGAAAATTAGAGCTAGTATAATTATTGTTTTTATATTAAATGAGTTGAACAGACAGCAAATTAAAAAAAATCTTGGGTGGGCAGCTAAAATAAAATATAAAAATAAAAAAGAAAAATAATATAGAAATATCAAAACAAATTGAAAGTATAAAGGGTGGGAATTAGAATAAAGTTTAAAAATTTATTTACATACCCCGCCCTTTAAAATTTAAAGCTCTATTTTAAATTTTAATATTTATTATATTTATGGCTTAATTAGAAATTTTAACCCCGCCCAAATTTTTATTAGATTTGCTACTTACAATTAATACATTAAAATATAATACTTAATAAGTAATATAATTTAAATTATAAAAAATATTTATTTCAGCATGAGTAAAAACTTGTAATGCTTAAAATTTTATTATATTATGGTAATATATTTTTGAGGAGAATAAAATGAAATCTTATAGAAAAGTTTTGGAAATAAATTATCCTAAAAGAAGAGGATATATAAATATTACATCTGAAGTGCAGAAATGCCTAAATGAAAGTGGAATAAAAGAAGGGCTTGTATTATGCAATGCCATGAATATAACGGCAAGCGTATTTATTAATGATGATGAAAGCGGACTTCATCATGATTTTGAAGTATGGCTTGAAAAATTAGCTCCTGAAAAACCTCATAGTCAATATCATCATAACGGCTATGAAGATAATGCCGATGCTCATATGAAAAGACAATTAATGGGAAGAGAGGTTGTAGTTGCTGTTACAGATGGAAAACTTGATTTCGGAACTTGGGAGCAGATTTTCTATGGAGAATATGACGGAAAAAGAGTAAAAAGAGTATTAATAAAAATTATAGGAGAATAATACTTGTTTATGATAAAGCCTAAAAGATTAGAAAAAGGAAACACCATAGGTATAATATCTCCTTCAAGTGCATGCCCTAAGGATAAACTTTATGAAGGTATTAAATATTTAGAAAGCAAAGGCTATAAAATAAAATTATCCAAACATGTATTTGATAATTATAATGGATACGGAGGAAATGATGATGCAAGGGCACAAGATTTAAATAACTTTTTTGAAGATGATGAAGTTGATGCTATTATATGTTCAAGAGGCGGATACGGTGCTGTTAGAATACTAGATAAATTAAATTATGATATTATAAAAAATAATAATAAAATATTTGCAGGATACAGCGATATAACTTCTTTTCATTTGGCTTTATACGAAAAAGCAGAACTTATTACTTTTCATGCTCCTATGGTAAGTATAGACATGCTAAAAGAAAAATCATTCGATGAAAACTCTTTAAATAATATGTTTGATATTTTGTCAAGCAATGAGAAAATAGTTTATAAAAATCCTGATGGTTCAGATTTTGAAAGTATTTCTTTTGGAGATGATGGAAAAGCTCAAGGAATATTAATAGGCGGTAATTTCATTGTAATGATGTCCAGCTTCGGTAATGAATATTTTCCAAAATTGAATAAAGATTATATTTTATATATAGAAGAAGTAGATGAAAAACCTTATAAAATAGACAGAATAATATCAACTTTATTTAATTCAAAAGAGATAAGAAAATCAATAAAAGGCATTGTAGTAGGAGATTTTATAAACTGTGATTTGCTTGAAGGTGAAAAGGAAACTGGATTTAGAACTGCTAGAGAAACTATCATAGAGAGATTAAGCAATTTAAATATACCCGTACTTACAAATGTGAAATGTGGGCATGGAAAAACTAAACTTACAATTGCCCATGGGGCTATGGTACAAATAGATGCTTATAATAAAAGTTTTGAAACATTAGAAAATGTATTAATTTAATAATAAAAATATATAAAATAAGAGAGTTATTATGAAATTGTTTTTCAGTGATTATGATATGACTATATATATTCATGAAAAAATAGATAAAAGTGTATTTGATGCTGTAAGAAAATGGAGAGATGCTGGAAACAAATTTATTATTGCTACTGGAAGAAATAAATTTTCTATACTAGATCATATTCAAAGACATAATTTAGAATTTGATTATTTAATAGCAAATAACGGGGCTTTAATTTTTAATGATAAAAAAGAATTAATATTTGAAAATAGTTTTAATAATGATACTGCTTATAAAATTATTAATTTTCTTCATGAAAATTTTAGCGGTACTGTAGAAATATCGAATAATGATTATATTCTATCTATAAAATCTAAAGACGGCAATGATTATCTGCCATTTAAAGTTGATAAAAAAATTCATATAAATGAAATTCAAAATATAAAAAATATAATACAAATAAATAAAATTACTCCAAATCCTGAAACTACAGAAATGACTGCAAATATAATAAATGAAAAATTTGAAGAAGTAACAGCTTATGCTAATATTAGAACTGTTGATATAGTAAAAAATAATGTAAGTAAGGCAAATGGAGTGGATTTTATATATGAAATATTAAAAAAAGATAATGATATAGAAAAAATACTTACAGCTGGGGATTCTAATAATGATATAGAAATGATAAAAAGATATGATGGGTATGTGCAAATTAATGCTAATGAAAAAATAAAATCAATTACAAATAAATATTTTAATTTTATATCAGATATAATTTATAATGAATTATAATATATTGAATTTAATACCATTATAGAATATAATAAAATCGAAAAAATAAAGGAGTATATATGTGAGGAATATTTTGCGTAATCGGTCTGATTATAGCAGGTGTAGTAAGTTTATTTGATAAGTTAAAAGGAAATAAAGAATAACTCTGAATTATTATAATAAATTACATGGACTATTTTTTATTAAAAAATTAATTATGCTACTTGATAAACTAATTTTCCATCTGCAAATATTTTTAATACTTTGATTTTCCTAATATCTGTTGGAACTATCTCGAGTATATTTTATCTAATATTATCAAATCGGCTTTCTTTCCTAGTTCTGCCTTCAACATCAGGTATATCCCTGCTATCCCTATAGCTTTTGAATTAACCCATACAGTATGATCAAGGACTATTGTATATCTGATATTATGCTATTAAGTACATCTTTTGTAGTATTAGTTACGAGAGTATATCCATTACCTCTTAACACAGTGATATTTTTATTTTTTAATAAAAATCTCTAATATTATTGCATAATCATCTACAGATTTCTGAATATAATTTTAGAAGTACACATTTAGCTGTATGTGCATGAGCTTCAAAAAAACTATGTATTATCACCTATAAATTCTTTTACTCCTTATTCATATCCAACATATTGACACACCCATTTTTACAGTAATTGGATATACTATTTTTTGATTCATCTCATATGTTATATTGTTCCTATTTTACAGTATAAGCATATTTGCCACTTTTATTACAGCTAATAGCTATAAAATATAAAATTAGTAAAATGATTGTTAATAATGTTTTTTATTAACTTTTTGTAAACTCCTCTAAATTAAATTTTTTTATTTTTTTAATTTAAGGAAATGAGTAAATATTAATCTGAATATTTTTCTAATAATTCATCTATTAATTTTATTTTATCTTTATTTTTTATATGATAGAATTTACCTATTGTTGTAGGAAAATAATCTTCTTCTTTTAATTTATATATTTTAACTTTAGCAGCTATTACCCAATCTGCAATATTAACTCTCTCAATCTCATTTTTATTGAATTTAATATTAAATTTATCAAGAGAATCAGAATCAGTCAAAGCCTCGGCAACGGCAACAGTAGTTAATCCATCTGCTATCATTATTCTAGTACCTTTTAAAAATTTCTTCTCTTTTACTTTCTCAGCACCAGCTTTCACTTCAGCAAATACTATATTATGCTTATAAAATATATCCAAAAGTTTAATATCTCCATGCTCTCCTCTCCTGCTTCCGAATTTCACATACTGCAT
Source organism: Brachyspira sp. (assembly GCF_029258575.1). Taxonomy (GTDB): domain Bacteria; phylum Spirochaetota; class Brachyspiria; order Brachyspirales; family Brachyspiraceae; genus Brachyspira. The sequence goes on from NZ_JARHYI010000004.1 coordinate 25,703, forward strand.
ATTATTCTCCTTAAAATTATTATTAACAATTCTCTAAATTATTACAAATAAGAAATCTGTCTTTTTTACTTAAATCTTTTTTTACTTCAGCATTTTCTATATTAAGAGAATAACATATATCAATCAATGCCTCTCCTTGATTATAGCCTATTTCAAAAAAGAAAGCTCCATTATTTTTTAAATATCTATTTATAATATTTAAAAAACTTTTGTAAAAATCAAGCCCATCTTCTCCTGAATATAATGCATTAAAAGGTTCAAACTCCAAATCCTTTTGAAGTAAATCTTTATCTCTTAAAGGCACATAAGGGGCATTTGAAACTATTATATCAAATTTCTTATTCGGTGTAAAATTTAAAGCATCAGCATTTATTATATTTATTAATTTTTCATCGTCCAATATATTAAAAGTATTTTTATTTATAACTTTAAAAGCACCTTCACTAATTTCAATAGCTGTAATATCAATATTTTTATTCTGCTCTAAAAATAATTTTTTTAATGTTATAGCTATATTACCGCTTCCAGAACCTATATCGCATATTGAAATATTATCTTTATCCCTTGTATAATCTAATACCAAATCAATTAGCTCTTCAGTTTCGGGTCTTGGTATAAGCACATTATTATCAACATAAAAATCAAAACCGTAAAATTCTTTTTTATTTATTATATATGATAAAGGCTCATGATTAATGCGTCTGTTTATAATGCTTTCTATTAAAATTATTTCTTTATTTGTAAACTCTCTCAAGCCTTCTGATATTAATTTTATTTTACTGAAATTTAAAACATGCATTATAATAGTTTGTGCCTCAATATATGACACTTTATAATCATGATTAATTTCTTCCAATTTTTTAGCGTAATTAATTATAGACTGATTAATATTCATAACAAATTAATTATTTTAATTACTTAATAAATCTTCTCTTTGCGGAGTAAAAGTATCTAATAATTTACCTTTCTTAATGCATTTACATCCATGACTCATATTCTTAGCAAAATAAAGACTATCACCCGCCTTGCATAAATATTTTTCTCCATTAACTGTAAATTCAAATTCACCTTCCAAAATATAAGTAATTTGTTCATGATTATCATGCGAATGAGTGTCAGCTATAGCTTCTTCATCAAACTCCATATATACAGTCATTAAATTTTCACTATGGGCTAATATCCTTCTTTTAAGTCCATTTCCTAAATTTTTTAAATTAGTTTTATAAAAATCCTGATACATAATTAATTTCCTTATTATTTATTATAACAAATTCAAGTAATTTTAGATTATATATAAAAAACACAAAAAAACCAGCCTTTTAATAGGCTAGTTATTAACGAGGTATAAAAAATATAATATGGAAAAATTCTTTCAAATATGAATAGCAGTAAGATTTAAGTCGGACAATCTCCGAATAAAGGAGGTGATCCAGCCACACCTTCCGGTACGGCTGCCTTGTTACGACTTCACCCTCATCATCAGTCCCACCTTCGGCGCCGCCCCCCTTGCGGTTAGGCTAACGACTTCAGGTAAAACCAACTCCGATGGCGTGACGGGCGGTGTGTACAATCCCCGGGAACGTATTCACCGTAGCGTTCTGATCTACGATTACTAGTGATTCCAACTTCATGGAGTCGAGTTTCAGACTCCAATCCGAACTGAGGCAACTTTTTTGAGTTTTGCTCCACCTCGCGGTCTTGCTTCTCTTTGTACTTGCCATTGTAGCACGTGTGTAGCCCTGGACATAAGGGCCATGAGGACTTGACATCATCCCCACCTTCCTCCTACTTGAACGTAGGCAGTCCCCTAAGAGTGCCCGACATTACTCGGTAGCAACAAAGGGTGAGGGTTGCGCTCGTTGCGGGACTTAACCCAACATCTCACGACACGAGCTGACGACAGGCATGCAGCACCTATACAAAATGTCCTTGCGGACTGACTTATCTCTAAATCATTCATCTTGCAATTCAAACCCAGGTAAGGTTTTTCGCGTATCATCGAATTAAACCACATGCTCCACCACTTGTGCGGGGACCCGTCAATTTCTTTGAGTTTCACCCTTGCGGGCATACTCCTCAGGCGGTACACTTAAGACGTTAGCTACGGCACTCCTATTTAAATAGAAGCACCTAGTGTACAACGTTTACGGCTAGGACTACCAGGGTATCTAAGCCTGTTTGCTCCCCTAGCTTTCGTGATTCAGCGTCGATAAATGCCCAGATGATTGCCTTCGCTATAGGTGTTCTTCTCGATATCTGCACATTCCACCGCTACACCGAGAATTCCATCATCCCCTACAATATCCAAGACTTATAGTATCCGAGGCGTCCCCGAAGTTGAGCTTCGGTCTTTCACCTTAGACTTACAAGTCCGCCTACTCACCCTTTACGCCCAGTAAATCCGAGCAACGTTTGCCTCCTACGTATTACCGCGGCTGCTGGCACGTAGTTAGCCGAGGCTTACATTATCTACTGTCACTCATTCTTCGATAATTTCCGAGGTTTACAACCCGAAGGCCTTCATCCCTCACGCGATGTCGCTCCATCAGACTTTCGTCCATTGTGGAAGATTCTCAGCTGCTGCCTCCCGTAGGAGTCTGGGCCGTATCTCAGTCCCAATGTGGCCGGTCACCCTCTCAGGTCGGCTACCTATCGTAGCTTTGGTAGGCCGTTACCCCACCAACAGGCTAATAGGCCGCAGGCTCATCGTAAAGCGGATTGCTCCTTTCCTCTACTCTACTTATGTAGCAAGAGTATATGCAGTATTAGTCCATGTTTCCATGGGTTATCCCCCTCTTTACGGCAGATTACCTACGTGTTACTCACCAGTTCGCCGCTAACTTACCCAGTTGCCCGAATAAGCCGCTCGACTTGCATGCTTAAGACGCATCGCCAACGTTCGCTCTGAGCCAGAATCAAACTCTCCATACTCACTTTTGTGAATCTGAATGATTCTAATTATTTTTACTATTCTACTGAATAGTGATTTACTTATGCAAAGAAATGTTACAAATTGTAACCGTTGGGTCATTGAACTTTTAAGTTCATTTACACCAGTTGTGTTTTTGTTTTTCTTAAATTGCTTCTGCTATCCATATTTCAAAGAACTTCTATTTTTGTTAGCTGATGTTTTTTTTGTTTCTCATCAACTGTTTTATTATTATAGCATACAGCCTAAAAAACACAATAGTTTTTAATAATGTTTTTTGCTATTTTTTAAAGTTTTCAAACAAAATCGAATATATATTATACATATTGTACATATAAAGGGCAAAAATATTAATCAATAATTTTTTTACCAAATCAAAAGCCTAAATTTTAGAAAAATAATCGAATTTTATTGTATTTTTTGGAAATTTTGGGAAATTTTAATCACAAACATACAAAAAATATATTTAATAAAAATTAAGCCGATAAAATATTGCTAATTTTTAAAAACAAAATATATAATTTTTTTTACAGCTTGATTTTATATTCATTTAGATATATTATATAGCAGTATACAATTGGAGTAAAATTTTGGAAAACATCATAGATATAATTAATAAAGCTCAGTTAAAAACAATAGATAAAGAAACATTTCTATCAATATCATCATTGTGTTCTTTTATTCCAAAATCTATAACAGAAAATAATGTTTGGAAGAAACTGCCTTTATCAGCTAAAGAAGTATATAGAACTTTAGTTGCCAATTATGACTATGAACTTGGAATTGCAAAAACTACACATTCGCAAATATTGAATGAAGCTGGTATAGGAGGAAATGCTACTGTAGTAAAATCTATAGATCTATTAGAAGAAAAGGGATTTATTACTAGAGTAGAATCTAAAACTAAAAGCCATCATTATCTTATGCCATATCAGGAAAAATTTTATGCGGCTGTATGCAATTTTGAAGAGAGAGATTTCTCTATACTCTATAAAGTAAATAAAAAAAATAAAAAAGATAATCAAATTAAGCAAGTTACTAATAAACTTTTCTTTAAAGTTTGTTATAATTTAAGTTGTTTAGGTATAGATGAACCTCAAAAATTAATAGATAAATATTCTTCAGATGGTAATCAGCTTAGAGTGATTTTATCTATGTGTAATTATATTTATATAGCTAAAGAGAATAATTTAAATAAAGACATAAATTTAAATAAATACCTTATAGATTCATTAAAAAAAGGAAATATTACAGAAAACATATTTGATGAAAAAACAATGAATACTATAAAAAATATAATAATAAACAGAAAACAAAATATAACAGAGTAAAACTATGGCAACAAAAAAAACTAACACAACAAATAAAAAAGAAGAATCTAAAGAAACAAAGAAAACAGCTGCTACTCCTAAAAAGACCACAGCTAAAAAAACAGCTGCTACTGAAAAAGCTGAAACTCCTAAAAAGTCTACAGCTAAAAAAACAGCTGCTACTGAAAAAGCTGAAACTCCTAAAAAGTCTACAGCTAAAAAAACAGCTGCTACTGAAAAAGCTGAAACTCCTAAAAAGACCACAGCTAAAAAAACAGCTACTACTGAAAAAGCTGAAACTCCTAAAAAGACCACAGCTAAAAAAACAGCTACTACTGAAAAAGCTGAAACTCCTAAAAAGTCTACAGCTAAAAAAACAGCTGCTACTGAAAAAGCTGAAACTCCTAAAAAGTCTACGGCTAAGAAAACTACTGCTACTGAAAAAGCCATAGAAACACCAGTAATTGATGAAAAAATAGAGGAAAAAGATACAAAAATAGAAACTAAATCATTAGATTCTGTAGTGAAAAAAGAAGAGCAGCCAAAAGAAGAAAAAAAGGATTTAAAAGAACTTATAAAAGAGGCTACTGCTGATAAAAAAACTTCTGACAGAAAAAGTATATTTAAAACTTCAGCTCCTGTTAGAAAGATTGAATCAATAAAAACAGAAAATACTGAAAATAAAACTGAAAGAGAGTCTATAACTCTTCTTAAAGAGGCTATAAAAGCTAAATCTCAAAATGTATCAAGACCTGTAAGCGTAAAAAAGCGTATAGCCATAGTAGATGATGACAGCGTTGATAATATAAGCAATAAAAGTAATGAGGAGTTAAATATATCTAAACCTGTTATAAGCAGTGTATTCGCAGCTCATAATATAAGAGATGAAAAAAAAGAAATTACAGCAGATGAAAATATAAAAAATGATAATATAAATAAACCAGAAGAAGAAAATAATACATTAAACAGAGAAAATACAACATCTTCAATAGTTAATGCTGAAACTTCTTCCCCTTATTCTTTTGAAACTTTCAAAAAAGAGGATAATACTGAAGAAACTATCACAGAGGAAAAACAAGAAGATGAAATAACTGAAAAAACAGAAAATAATTATGAAACTTCTGATAATAATATAAATAATTTTGAAACAAAAGAAGAAATAAAAACAGAAGAAACTATCACAGAAGAAAAACAGTATAGCGAAGAAAAAACATCTGAAGAAACTGTCAATGAAAAAATAGAGGAAAAGGCTGAAGAGAAAATCGAAGAAGAAAAACCAGCAGAAGAAAAAGCCACATACAGTAAAAGCGATATATTTAAAAGACCTGTTGTAATACCTATTGAAGATGAACATATTCAGAAAACTAAATTCCAACAGGAAAATATTGATAAAGCTATAAAAGATGCTCCTACTATTCCTGATAATATTTCTATAGAAAATTATAAAGATTATTCTAATACAGAATTAAGCAATGAAAATGAAGAAGAAATAAATGAAAAAATACAGGAATTAAAAGATAAAGAAATAAAAATAATAGAAACAGAAGATGAATTAAAAAGTGCTTCTTTACCAGAAATAGAAAAGAAACCTGCAGAGCGGTATGTTGCTCTTGATCATTCTGTAAATGAAAATAAAAAATCTAATAAAATAGTACCTATAGTAGGAATTATAATAATAATATTAGGACTATCATTTTTAGGTATTCAATTCTTCTCAGGAAAAAATAATCAATCTGATGATGGATTCTATGAAATAGTTACAAATGAAACTGTAGAAAATAATAATTTGTTAAACACTAATGATCTTAAAACAAATAATATTATATCTCCTACAAACACAAAACCACAAACCAATAATACTGCAGTAAATACTCAAACTAATACAGTAAAACCGCAAACTAATAATACTGCAGTAAATACTCAAACTAATACAGTAAAACCACAAACTAATAATGCTACAATAAATACTCAAACTAATACAGTAAAACCGCAAACTAATAATACTGCAGTAAATACTCAAACTAATACAGTAAAACCGCAAACTAATAATACTACAGTAAAACCTCAGACTAACAATACTGTAGCAAATACAAAAACCAATACAGCAGCTACAGTACCTACTCCTCCAACGCCTCCAAAATCACCAGAAATAACACCGCCTACTCCTCCAACACCTCCACCTAATCCACCAGTTGCTAATACAAATGCCTCTATAAATAACACTCAGAAAAATACAGCATTATCATACAATACGGATACATATAAAACTAAATGGACAGATACTTTATCATCAATAGCAACCAAAGAATTAGGAGATGGTAGAAGATGGCCTTCTATAGTCGTTCTAAATGAGAATATAATAAATAATCCAGATAACATAGTATTTAATATTGATATCAAAATCCCGAAGGGAGAAAAAAAAAAAGTTGAGGATATGAACGATAGTGAAAAAAAATCATTATATAATGATTATATAAAAGTGTCTGAAATGTATTTAAAAATGGGAAAACAAAATATTGCTAATACAATGAAATCTCAAGCTAATTCTATATTAAAATAATCTAAAATGAAAAAATCTAAAAAAAATAAAAACTCTATATTAACATTCTCATGTACAGGCTGCGGAATATGCTGTAAAGAAAAAGGATATGTTTTTTTTACAGATGATGATATAAAAAGAGCATCCAAATTATTGGAAATATCCCCTTTATTTTTTATTAATCAATATTTAGAATATGAAGAAGGATATGGATATCATATAAAAGTAACTGAAGATAAGCCTTGCACATTTTTAGATGAAAATAACAGATGTACTATAAATAATTCCAAACCTAATCAATGTGCTACATTTCCATATTGGAAGGAATATACTGATAAAAATGGTAATTTAATAGCGGGTAAATTTAATAGAGCATGTCCCGGAGTAAAAATAAAAAAATAATTTTTATTATTTCATTTTTTTTAAAATATTATATAATACAAACTTAAAATAGTATATTAAGGAAATTTAATAATGAATGATTTAATATCAAAATATGAAATTCTTACCGTAAAAGAACTTAAATCCATAAAAGATCAATTAGTTGCCCATAATATACCATTATTTAGATTAGATAAAGAAAAAAAATTGATATCATTTCCAACGGAACAGTTGGGTTTGGTAATAGATAATGATAAATACAGTAATTTAAAAATATATATACCTAAAAATTTTTCTATGTTTATAGAGGAATTTAAATCAATTATTCAAACAAATACTACAAGTGGAGAAGTTTCAGAATCTACTCCTTATGTATTTAGAACTCCTAAAGAATCAGAAAAAGAGATGGGAAAAAGAATATCTGAAATCTCTAAAATGACTTATAATGAAAAAGTTAATACTATAAAAAATTATGATATAGAATTGAAGCAAATTCGTGTGAATAAAGATGTTGGTATAAATAAAAATACAGCACAGCAAATAGTTAATGTTGGAAATGATGTGGGGCTAATTGCCAAAGTTACTATGTTTGAAAGTATTCAAAAAATTAAAGGTGAAGAAATCACTCAGGAACAGGCTAAAATAGAAAATCAGGAAATTACTGAAACTACAACAAATTTGGTTACTACAATAGTTGATATGCTTTCGGCTAATACTGAAACACAAAAGGTATTTGATGAACTTAGAAACTACTCTGATGGAGGCGTAATGTCGCATTCTAATAGAGTATTTATTTCTTATGTGAATTTTATGGTATTCTATAATAATTTGATTAATAGAAGACATTTAGTACATAAAATAAGAACTTCATATATAAATAAATATCAAAAATTTTATGAACAAGTTGAAACTATATTCAATAAAGAAAATGTACATAGGAATTTGGCTACTGTGGAAGATTGTATAGATAAAGGTATTAAAACTATAGAAGAGAGAGAAATGAATCTTTATTCCGTTGGTGCTTTGCTTCATGATATAGGAAAGGTTAAGGATTTGGATTATTTTGAAGGAGCTAATGGAAGAGATTATGAGAGAATAAAAAAGCATTTATTTAATAGTTATGCTTTGGTAAGTCAAACCTCTGAATATCCATTGGAAGTAATATTAACAGTTGCTTTGCATCATGAATATTATGGATTAGGATATGGTCCTTATGATCATTTATATAAATTAAAATTGGAAAAATATCCTAATTTCCAGATACAGAAAATTATGACATATGATGCTAAAGCTATAGATGAATGCGAAGCTTTTGCATATTTCCCTGCAAAAATGCTTGAAATTATAGATGTATATGATGCATTAATAGACCCTGCAAGAAAGTATAGAGGTGGTAAAACATTCAGTCCTGAAGAGGCTCTAAATATTATGAGAGAAGATTTTATTGAAAAACATGTAAAATTAGACCCTATACTATATGATGTATTCGTGGAATTCTTAAGTAATTCTATAGAGCAGGATCTAATGGCTTGTAAATTAATATAAATATTTAATTATTATTATCATTGGATTGTATTTCATCTAATGCCTCCATACCATTTTTGAAAGCATTGAATATTTCCTGCCAATTGCTTGTAGATAATATAGAGATTCCTATATCTTCATAATCATCTTCTCCAAATTGATTAATAAAATTGAATCTTATATTGGATATAGACTTGCTGGTAAAACTATCGAATTCACTATCTTGATTGAATTTATATCTTACTTCTATATCATAATAATTGATATCACCCATTAAATATGGATTATAAATAACTTTCTGTACATTAGTTAATTGAACCGTACTTCCGTCATCAAATGTAAATATAATAGGAGTACCATTATTTACTTGCATTCTGCTAGGATATTTATATCTAAACTCTAATGTTAAAGTTCTTCCAGCTCTTTTATAAAATCTAAATCTATTATCCCGTAAATATTTATATGTATCTTTCCAATAAGTATATATATTTATCTTTGAACTTAATTTATCTCTCTCTGTAAAAAATAATCTGCTTTTTAGAGCATTAGTAGTATTATTATCATCATTATTTATTTGCGAATACAAGAAAGATGAACTAGTTGATATAATAAAAAATGAAATTAATAATATATATCTATTCATTTTAATTCCCTTATAATTAAATAATATAATATATAATAAATACGGAATTTAAAACTTAAAATTAAATGATATAAGTATTTTTTTATAAAAATATATTGACATAGATATTATATTTGTTAGAATACTAAAACAATTTATTTTCTATACAAAACTTTTAAGGAGAATTTATTATTAATGGAAAAAATTTTAATATTATCAGTAATTATCATAGTAGCTGCATTATCTATAATAAATTATATAAAAAAAATGAAATCTGGAAAATGCTGTTCTTCAGGAGGCGGATCAGAAATCATAAAAAAAGTGAAAGTAAAAGATAAAAATAAAAATAACTATCCGTATAAAAAAATAATAAAAATAGGTGGAATGACCTGTACGCATTGTGCCAAGATATTAGAAAATAATTTTAATAAAATTCAAGATGTATATGCTAAAGTAAGTTTTGATGATGAAGAGGCTGTAATATTAACTAAACAGGAATTGGACAATAAACTATTTGAAGATGCTGTAAAACAATCAGGATATAGGTATTATATAAAAGATTAAAAATAAATTTACGGCGTATTAACTTTTTTACAAAAATTATATAAAACTTTCATTCATAGCACACACTATAAAATTAAATACTTTATTTGTATTAATTTTATCAAAGCATAATAGCCGTAATTTTATTCAATAAGCATGTATACTTCTATGATTTTATAGAAAAAGGGTATACTATAAAAGCATACTCTTTTTCTATAAATAATTAATTTTTTAATTGTCTTTTACTTTTTCGTATTCTTTTTTCTTATCTTCACTTTTGGCTAAAGTAGCACCTTCTTCTTGTTTAGGTCTAGCCCTTAAAGAATTAAGTAAAGTATAGGCAACAGCCACATTCTCCTCGCCTGAAGAGGAAGCCACTCTAAAAGCCATAAGCGAAGAATATCTACTTCTGCCATAAGCATATCTGAAACCTATTTCAACAGTTTCTCCTGCCGCTATATCAACTGTTTCTTTATCAAGCACTATTGTAGATAGAGCCTGAGCCAAATCAGTTTTAATAGTTACATCATTTTGATTTTTAGAAGTTCTATTAACTATAGTAAGTACTCCTGTTCTGTTTCTCTCATCAAGCTTAACTGTAACATTGAATGGGTTTTCAGAATATTTTTCTTCTATTCTTGAAACAATAGATGCATTAATATTAGCCCATTCTCTTATATTGTTTCCAGAGCCTCTGAATTTAGACCATAACATTCTTGATACATCATGGAAGAATATTCCTCTTATCCTGCTACTTCTATTGAATTTAGCTTCAGATTCATAAACTCTTCTCATATATTCAAGTTCAGGTCTTAAACTTCCGTCCTGAAGTCTATTATCTATCATATTTCCAACTAATACATTATACTCACCTGATAAATACTGAGGCCAAGCAGCAAGCATACCTACATGCTGAGGACGGCTAGCTTCATATATCATCACTGCATCATAATCAATACCAGCATCAAAGAACATATAAGGATCCTGTCCATGCTCCTGACCATGATTCCAGCCTAAAGTAAATGCCCATAATTTTTTCTTAATACCAGAATCTTTTATAGCTTTTATTATAAGGGCTTCTTTATGTGCTCTGAACCATCTCCACTTCATTCCTATTTCTTTTCTTCCTCTGTTTACAGCAAGCCAACGCATACGAGCAGCCTTACTCATAGTAGACCAACTCGCAGGTACATAAACTCCAGTAAGATCAACCATCTCATCAACCATTTCATAACCATCAACTTCTCCTGTTCTTATGAAGTCAAGTCCTACATATGATATATTAGGATTGGAGTCATATTTTTTTAATATATCTATAATATCCTCTACCCTTTTAGGATCATCTAAAGATATATGTCTGCTTTCTACAAGACTTTGAGTAGCTGAATTATAACCTACAGATACCTCATAACCTCCCTTTCTAGCACCGCCACCTGCTGCAAAATAACTCATAACATAAGCACCTAGCTCAATATTACCTTTAGCTTTACTTGCAGCAAGATTTTCTATATTCTTTATCATAGCTTTTGCCCAAGGTTCCTCTGGAGTAATACCTCCTGTCCAACCTGTAGTCTGTCCGCCTATAGCCCAAAATATATCGCATTTCATATAACGAATCCAATCATATATAGCATCATAACTAGTAGGCTCTCCTGTTTCTACGCTTGGGATTTTTTTAGTAGTTAAATCTATTGCATACTCTAAAGTAGCTATTTTCTTTGTTTCTTTAGCAGACGGAGATTGTCTACCCTTTACTGTGAAATCTTTAGTATATCCGTAAACACCGTTTTTAGTTTGAACTAATACTATAGCCTGATATTCTCCTAAAGTTCCACCGAATGGATGAAGATAAGTTCCTTTATATTCTGAATTTTTTACTTTAAATACATTTATAGAATATCTTTCATCTCCATTCATTCTAACTATTTTATCTTTTTTATATCTTACATATATACTTATATTTTTTACTACATCTTCAGTGTATACAGAAGCATTAATTACTACAGGCTCATATCTAAATACTGATATTTTTGATAAATCTATTGCCACTCTAGGTGCTTCTCTATTTCTAGAATTTCTTATAGCAGCATCTACAGCCTCGCTAAGTTTATCAGCAGCTTTATCTGTAGTATTAGCATTGAATACCATAGCAGGAAGTATATTAGGATTAGGCATTTCGCTGCTAAACTCATCATCACTAAGAAGAAGATTCTGACTTAAATATTCTATATCCGAATCAGCACTAATTTCTTCTTCCGTATATATATCCTCCAAATCTACGGATAAATCATAATCGTATATCGGCTTTGATGTAACAAGAGAAAGAGAATCAGGATTATACATATCTATCCTATGATTTTTAGATGTTCCATCAAAAAGATAACTGGTATCATTATTATAGCTAACTATTGTCATTCTCTCGCCTATACCAAAGGTTAAAGCTACCAATGATATAGATACTAGTAATAATATTGTTGTGGCTATTATGCTTCGTTTCATATATTTATATTTCCAATTCTTTTTATTTTTTTATATATTAGTATTTTGTCTAGCATGTTTTGAATGTTTAGGATGTTTTGCTATTTGCTTTTTTAGATGTGCTGAATCTACATGCGTATAAATTTCTGTTGTTGTAATATCCGAATGTCCAAGCATTCTTTGTACGGCTCTTAAATCTGCTCCATGCTGTATAAGATGTGTTGCAAAACTATGCCTTAAAGTATGAGGATAAATATTCTTTTCGATTTTACTCTTCTTCATAGCCTCCTTAACTATTTTCCAAATACCTACCCTTGAAATCTTGTCGCCTCTGAAATTTAAAAACAATTCACTTGTTTTCTTGCCCTTAACCATTATTACTCTGCTTGTTTGAATATATCTTTGTAATATATCCAAAGCCCTATCATTAATAGGAACTATTCTCTCCCTCTTTCCCTTACCGCATATCTTTAAATATTTACCTTCAAAAAATATATCTTCAATCTTTAAAGAACAAATTTCACTTACTCTAAGTCCAGATGAATACATAAGTTCAAATATAGCTTTATCTCTTAAACCTTTATCAGTTTTTTCATTATGAACTGAAAGCAAATCATCTACCTCTGTTGTTGTCAGAGATTCAGGTAGTACCCTCTTTAAACGTATAACTTCCAAATTATCTGTAGGATTTTTAGAAATATAATTTTCCATAACTAAAAATTTATAGAGATTAACTATACTTACCTTATTTCTAGCTACAGTTCTCGATTTAGAGCCTTGTTCTTTTCTTTCGCTTAGAAATTTCTCTATATCCTTTCTTGTAGCTTTCAAAATAGATTTTTTATTCCTGCTTAAAAAATCAAGATATATTACAATATCTCTTTTATAAGATTCTAGGGTATTCGATGATAAACCCTTTTCAACTGCTTCATAATTTAAATACATTGATAATATTTCTTGATCGGAAACCTGTTTAACTGACATTGAAATCTGCCTCTTAATTTAAGATATAATATACAAAATTCAGGGTGATTTGAATAATCAACCTACACATGATTATCGACAAGATTTACTATTTATTTAAACATAATACATTGCTTGATAAAAATATTACATTAACTAAACATAAAATTTAAAAGTGTAAACTAATTTAAAAATAATAAGATAATTATAAAATATAAATTTAAATTGATAATGAATATGAGCAAAAAAATTTTTTTAGATAAAAATGAAAATCCATACAAGCCGTCAAAAAATATTATTAAAGAGCTTGAAAGATTTGATATAGCATCTCTAAAATTTTTTCCAGAGTACAGTCCTAAAAAATTAGATGAAGAGATGTCAAAATATTTCAATATAGAAACGGATAATATCATTTCTGTTAATGGAATGTATGAAGCTTTTGCATGTATTATTAATTCGTATGATAAACATAAAATATTCTTATTAGAACCATATAGAGATTTATATACAAAAATATTGCTATATTATAAAATGCATTATGATATAATAAAAGCAAATGAAGATTATAATATATCGCTAAAAAAGAATATGAAAAATAACAATTCCATTATAATAGCAAGTAATCCTAATGCTGAAACAGGTTTGTTCATAAATATCAAAGAAATTGAAGAGTTCTTGAAACATTATGAAGGAATATATATAATAGATGAATCATATATAAACTTTGCTGGTGAAAGTGCAATAAAATTAATAAATGAATATCAAAACTTAATTATAATAAGGTCTATAGCACATTCTCATTCTATATCAGGGCTTAATATTAATTTTATAATATCAAATTCTAAAAATATAGAAAACATGTCTACATTAAGACAAAAATACGGAATAAATAAAATATTTGAAACAATAGCAATAGCATCTGTAAGAGATGAAAAAACTGCATACAAAAATATATTTGATATAGTTTTGGAAAGGGAAAGATTAGACACCATTTTAAGTAAAGAAGGTTTTATAGTCGTGCCTTCAAGAGCAAATTTTATATTAATAAAACATGTAAATAAAACTTCCAATTACATATATGATGAACTTATAAAAAGAAATATAGTAGTAAAAAAATATGATAATGATAATATACTTACTGATTTCTTGAGAATCACAGTATCTACTCATAAAATAAATAATATTCTTATAAATGAATTAAGAGATATTGTTAGTAACTAATACCCCGCCCTTTTATATTTTCTACCTTAATTTGAAATTCTAATTTTATTTATATTTAAAACTTCATTAGTAAAAGCATGCCCACCCAAGTTTTGATTAGATTGTTAATCTATTCAACGCACGGTTAATGCATCATATTTTATAATTAAAATTATATTTGTACTTAAACATATATTTATAATACTGTTCAACGTGCGGTAAATTGATCTAAAAACAAAAAGAAATTTAGGGTTGGTACTTCTATCGGCAGTTGGAAATTTTATAAGTATGATTTTGAACCTGATTTATTATTATTCCAATAAAAATGGAAGAAAAACGCCAATATAGAATCTCATTCTGTTGCCAAGCATAATACTTGATTTTGAAAATTTTTATAATAAAATTTTCATTGATTTTTTTTGTAAAAACATTATAATTAGAAACAGTATTGTTTACATAATTATTTTTTATTATAATGAGGTGTTATATGGAGTTAAAAAACTATATAAGAAACATTCAAGATTATCCTAAAAAAGGAATACTTTTCAGAGATATTACAACTTTACTTCAAAATAAAGATGCCTTTAAATACGCTATAGATAAAATGGCTGAACAAGTTTCAAATGAAAAAATTGATTGTATAGTAGGAGCAGAAAGCAGAGGATTTTTAATAGGTTCAGCATTGGCATATAAAATGAATATTGGTTTTATACCTGTAAGAAAAAAAGGAAAATTACCTTACAAAACTATATCAGAAGAGTATGAATTAGAATATGGTACAGATACTTTATATATGCATGAAGATGCTATCAAAAAAGGAGATAAAGTATTAATAGTAGATGATTTGATAGCTACAGGTGGTACTGCACTTGCTATGATTAAAATGGTAGAGAAACTCGGCGGTATTGTTGTAGGCTCTTCTTTCTTAATAGAATTAAAAGAATTAAATGGAAGAAAAGAAATAGAGAAGTATCCTATCAATGTTCTTATAGAGTATTAGTTAGTTGTTGACTTTTAATGATTTTTATTATATAATAGCATGAAAATCATGTTAAAAAAATTATTGAAATAAATACATTTTAAGGAGAAAATTGATATGTCATCTATTAAACCATTAGCAGACAGAGTACTTTTAAAAGTATTAGAACAAGAAGAAAAAACTTCAAGCGGAATACTTCTTCCAGATACAGCTAAAGAAAAAACTCAGAAAGCAGAAGTTATAGAAGTAGGCGACAGCGAAGATATAAAAGTAAAAAAAGGCGATATAGTTATATATGATAAATATGCTGGTATACAAATAAAAGAAGCTGATACTGAATATTTAATAGTAAAAAATGAAGAGATAGTTGCTATTATAAAATAATTAACAGCTATAAAATAAAATATAAAATAAAAGAACACTAATCTTAAAAAAGATAGTGTTCTTTTTTACTAATTAAGGTTATTAATAGTTTTTATAATTGTTAATAAAACTTTTTCGTATCATAAAGAATTAATAAGGTTAAATAATATAAAAATTATATTATTTAATTTTATTAATTTGTTCGATAATTAAAATATATCATTAAATTGAATGCCATTTCTTTAATCAGGAGATTCTTATAAATGTTAAAATATTTTATAATATTTCTTTCTATATTAAATATAGTTTATGCTCAAGATAATACAACGAATAAAAGTCCTGAATATAAATTCACATACAAAAAAGAAAATAATTTTACTATTTCTGAAAATACAAATTCAGTAAATGAAATATCAATTATGCTAGAAAGAAGGGGATTTCCTCTTGTAAATAGATTGGTGAGATTTACTTCGCTTAATCCTGATATGTTCGATTTTGTAATAGATGATAGTAAAGAAGAAGTATTATTAAAAGAAATAGAAGATGATGATAATAAAATTAAAGCAATAGCTACAAATGTTTATATTGTACCTACAGATGAAAATGGAATTGCCAAAGCAAAATTAAATTTAAAAAAAGAAGGTAATGGTATAGTCCTTATGCATATACTATATGTAGGCTCTACGGGGAATACTAATATATCTTATGAGGAATACAGTTATATAAATATTGAAAAAGAAAATACTATACCTTCAAAACTGCTTATAGGTGATCCTAATAATGTAAATGTTAGAAGCTCCATACTGATAACATCAACCTTATTTCCTTCATTGTTATTAGTATCAATAGCTCTTATATTTATAAGCTATTTTAGAAGTATATACCATGAATATAGAAATGCTAAATCAAAGATTGTAATGTATACTTTCTTTGGATTTTCTTCTATTAAGAAAAATTTTGCACTTATGGTATTTATAATATTAACAGAATTAATAATAGTTGCCTGTTTCATTATTTTAGACAGCTATATTTTCTCTGTAATACTCATAGCTTTCTTCATAGCGGGTTTTTTAGTAAAAAGAGAAAAAATATATGCAATTGCATTTTTTATACTTGCATGTATTTCTATGATATACTTATACTTAGAAACATTTAAAAGTCATGTTGGAATAGAATGTATATTTAATAATGGTATTATGGGAAATCCTGTATTTATGCTATTCTTATTTCTAATACTTACTGCCTTATCAGGAGGTATATATATACCAATATGTATACTTGTATTATATCAAATAGTATTCACTGTAAGTAATTTATCTTTGATATTTGCTTTAATTGGAATATTTATATCTTCTTTACTCTATATTGTAAAAGTAAAAAAACATATTCCATTCTTATACAGTATAAATTTATTGAAAATAAAAGACACTAATAGGTAAATATGATTTTTGATTTAATTAAAGAATTAGAAATGCTATTATCGGATATAGCTTTCAGCGGAATTAATAATATAGATTATAATACAATAGAAAAAATAGAAACTTTATCAAATCAATTTGAAAAAATATCAATGACAAATATAAAAAGATTATTAACAGAATTTATAGATTCAATAAAAAAATATAAAACTGATGAAAATAACAAAAAAGAAAATATAAAAGAAGTATCTAATAATATCAGCAAAATAGAATTCTATATAAGAAATGCTTTATCATATGAATGAAATTATCTTTTAATATATCTCTCCATCTCTCTATCCAAAGTTTTTCTTTTTAGAGTTTCCCTTTTATCATGAAGTTTTTTACCTTTAGCCAAAGCCAATTCTACCTTTACCTTTCCCTTTGAAAAATAAAGTTTAATAGGGACTAAAGTAAGCCCCTGCTCTTTAATTTTTCCATATAAACGTTTTAATTCTCTTTTTTTCATTAAGAGTTTTCTTTCTCTCAAAGGTTCATGATTATTTCTATTTCCAAAATGATACGGAGATATATGCATATTAATTACAAAAAGCTCTCCCTTTTTAAAAGATGCATAACTGTCAGACATATTTACGCTTCTCTCTCTTAAAGACTTCACTTCTGTACCAAGCAAAACTATACCAGCCTCAAATTTCTCCACAAGCTCATAATTAAATAAAGCCTTTTTATTCCTTACTATCTCTCCAGATGAAATAGTGTTACTGCCTGATTTTTTATCTTTTTTTCCAGCCATAATATCATACCATAATTTAAATATTGTAAGATTATACTAAAATAAATAAATTTGTCAATTATCATAAAAAAGAGCTAGAATAAAAATTCTAGCTCTCATTAAATACCAATATTATTTTATAAAGAATTAAGCATATTGTTCATATCAGCTATTTCTTTTTCTTGTGCTAATATTATTCTATTAGCTATTTCTTTTATTTTCTCATCTTTAGTGTACTCTAATATCTTTTTAGAAACATCAACAGCCGCCTGATGATGAGGTATCATACCTTTTAAGAAATCTATATCATTATCTCCAGTAACTTCAATAGCAGCCATATCTTCCATCATTTTATTCATAATATCTTCCATCTCATCACCTAAAGCAACAGTATCTACATCTTCATATACAGTACCCTTCTGATTTAATTCATCAACTAATTGAGTGAACTCAGCAACTTCTTGTTCCTGACTCATTATTATATTATTAGCCAACTCTATTAATTTTTCATTTTTAGTAGTTTCTAAAAGCTTTTTAGAAGATAAAATAGCACCTTTATGATGAGGTATCATATTGAATAAGAAATCAGCATCTATATTAGCTGTTTTTTGAAAAGCCTGTTCCATCATAGGAGCATGCATCAAATCTATGATTTCTGAACCTGCAGTATGAGCAGCATGTCCTGAATGAGCAGAAGTATCATTTGTGTTTGATACAGTATCTGCTGGTGTATCTGTAGTTTTTTGTCCACATGATATAATAAAAGCAGACATTAAAGCAATAAATATTGTTATAATTTTTTTCATTCTTTCATCCTTTAATTTTATTCGATTTAATAACTGAAAATATCAGTAAAAAATAATATATGAAAATTATTATAATTTTTTATAAATTAATCTTCAAATATCGGTTTTTTAATTATTTGAATAGTTTTATCTTCCTTATTCGATTTTCCAAAGTATGCATGAACAAAAGGTATAGAAACTATATTATCATTTTCGTTTAATTTAATTTCAAATACATAATTTGAAGGAAGACTATATACATTAACTATTTTACCATATAAATTATCATCAGTATCTACGATTTTGTATCCGATTAATTCAGCCTCATAAAAAGTATCCTCATCAAGTTCAGGTAAAACAGAAGAATCTATATATATATCAAGACCTATTAAACCTTTGGCTTTTTCTATAGTATCAATATTTTTCAAAGCTAAAACAAAAGCTTTATTTTTTTTCTTAACATTTAGAACAACAAATGTTTCATCATTTATAATGACAGATATATTTTTACTTAGGATATGAAGAGAGTCAAAATAACTTTTATCAGAAAAAGCTATTTCAACCTCTCCTTTTAAACCATGTATACCTGTGATTTTGCCATAAAAAATAATCAATTGTCAATAATCTCAAGCATTACACGTTTGCCGCTTTTCATGGAAGCTGCAAAAAGAATGGTACGTAATGCATGAGCAATACGACCTCTTTTACCTATAATTTTACCTATGTCGCTTTGGTTTACTTTCAATTCCAGAATCGTACTCTTCTCACCCTCAATAACCTTTACACTAACACCCTCAGGCTCATCAACCAACTTTTTAGCCAAATACTCAATAAGCTCTTTTTCTTCCGTCATAGCACACTCCTTTATATATTATAAGACGTAATTAAGCTTCGCTTTTCTCCTCAGCAGATTCAGGCTTAGCTTCTTTACGATGTTTGCGTCTTTTTCCAGGATTTTTTACTGGTTTTCTCTTCTTTCTTTCAAGAGGAGCACCTTTATCTCTATCCATTAAACCTTCTTTTACAAGAATACTTTTCACTACATAAGTCGGTTGTGCACCATTAGAAAGCCATTTTTTCAAGCCATCTATGTTCAACTTATATAATACATCTTTAGCTTTAGGATTAAACCAACCTAGTTCTTCAATAAAACGACCATCGCGTGGGAAACGAGCATCTGCTGCTACAATACGATAATGAGGCTCATGTTTGCGACCTATACGTTTTAATCTTAATTTTACCACCTTTCTTTTCCTCCAAGTTTATTTACATTAATTTGTTTAAATCATCTATAGACATACCCATACCCTCTAGGGACTTTGCGAGCTTATCCATCTTTTTAGTACTACCCATCATGTTCTTCATCATAGTAAATTGCTTTATTAATTGATTTACATCATAAACACTTTGACCGCTTCCTTTAGATATTCTCATTTTTCTTGAATTATTTAAAGGAAATAGGGCTAGTCTTTCTTTTTTAGTCATTGATTGTATAATAGCCTTATACTTTTTAAACTTCTCTTCTTCACGGTTTATAAGTTCAGTATCAACATTAGCCATACCTGGAATCATAGAAGTCATTTTACTAAGTCCACCCATCTTTGAAGTAGCCTCTATTTGTTTGAGAAAATCATTATAATCAAAATTATTCTCTATAACTTTCTGAAGCATTTCCTGAGCTTCTTTCTCACTTATAGCGGCACGGGCTTTTTCTACCAATTTTACTATATCACCCATACCAAGTATTTGACCTGCTACTCTTTTAGCATCAAAAACATCAATATCATCTAAATGCTCACCTGTACCTATAAATCTTACAGATGATCCTGTAGCATATCTTAATGATAAGGCTGCACCACCTCTTACTCCTGAATCAAATTTAGTAAGTATAACACCATTTATACCAATATTGCTTTGAAAACTTTTAGCAACATCATATACACTTTGACCTGCTGTGGAATCAACTACCAATAACTTTTCTGTAACATTAGCAGAATTAACAACGCGTCTTAACTCAAGCATCATTTCTTCATCTATTTCCAAACGACCTGCTGTATCTACTAATATCATGTTATATTGCTCTTTTTTTGCTATGGCAAGAGCTTTTTTAAGTATTTTATAGGCTTTTTTTTCTTTGGTATCTATATGATAAGGAACGCCTACCTCTTTAGCCAAAACGGCTAACTGTTCCATAGCTGCTGGTCTATGAACATCAAGACCTACAAGCATAACGCGTCTTTTATCTTTATAATATTTAGCTAATTTAGCTGAAGTTGTAGTTTTACCAGATCCCTGAAGTCCGAAAAGAAGTGTTATTGTGGTTTTCTCCACTGGCTCTAATTTCAATCCTGTTTCGCCATCACCTATCATATTAACTAAAGTATCATGAACATCAGCTACAAATTGATTGGCTGGATCTACACCTTCTAATTTTTCCTTTCCTATGGCTCTATTAGTAGCTTCTTCTAAAAATTTATCAGCTGCTTCTAAAGATACATCTGCTGACAATAAAGCTTCTTTTATTGTTATTAGACTATCGGATATATCTTTATCTGTTAGTACTTTTTTACCTTGTATTTTAGAGAATACATTAGATATAGACTTAGTTAAATTGCCAAACACTAAAATAACCTTATAAATATATTAATTCCAAACCATATTATACATAATATATCGAAAAAGTCAATATCTATATTAATTTTACATTGTTTAAGTTCCATAGATATTGCACACTTTTAGTTTAAAAAAAATGAGATATTCCTTATAATTTAAATTGCTAAAAAAAACAAAAAGGAATATCTATGAAACAGTATAATACACAACAGAAAAAA
>NZ_JARHYI010000068.1 GCF_029258575.1 Brachyspira sp.
GGCATTAGATAGAGATCATGATAAGCTTCTTGATTATCTTGATAAAATTATTAAATATTATGATCCGAGTGATAAAGTCAGAGCAAATTTTATTGATAAGATGAAAGATGTAATGGCTTCTAAGGAACAAGAGGCTAAAGATATGTATAGAAGAAATTCTAAAGAGTATAAACGTATATATGAATGGGCTGAATGGAGTAAAATTTGGGTAAGATTCAATAGAAAAGAAATAAAAGAAATACTCGATAGAAAATAATTAATTATTAAGGAGAATATAAATGATTAAAAGATTTTTCAGTTTTAAAGATTTTAATTATAAACTGTACTTTTCATTGATATCTTTATCTTTATTTCCTGCATTATATCAAACTATAAGAACTATGATAGTTTCAATTTCATTTGATTCATCTGTATTTAATATTATAGTGCATCTTGAATGGTTTGATTTAATTAATGAAATATTGCTGGCGTTTTTGCATATACCTTTATATGCTATTTTTAATAGAGTTATAAATAATAATGAGGAAAATTTTTCAAAAATTACTTTTAAAGTTTTTTTGTCAGGTTTTATTTTATATTCTATATTTTCCATGATAGTTTATATAATCTCAAGAAATCTGATAGTATTTATGAGTGTAAGTGAAGCAGATATTGATTCTGTTACTAAGTATTTAAATTTAGAAACTATAGCATTTGTAATAGGATTTATTATTACTTCTGTAAATATAGTTATAGTATCAAAAGAATTATATAAGGCTTTTATAATATTTGCTGTTGTAAAAACTTTACTTCTTATAATATTGGATTTGAATTTAATATCAAAATTTAGTGCTTTTGGTATAGCATATTCAAATATAATTATTAATTCAGTTATGGGAATATTAGGAATTATTATTTTGATCAAAAAAGGTTTTATTAAAATATCATGGTTTGATAAAAATGATAAAATGATATTTCTATCATACTTTAAAATAGGTATATTTTCTTCACTGCAAATACTTATAGATAATATCATATATGCATTAATGATAGTTAAGATGGTTAATCTAGTAGCCGAGCAGGGAAATTATTGGGTTGCAAATAATTTTATATGGAATTGGCTGTTAATACCTGTAATAGCTTTGAATGAAGTTATAAAAACAAATTGTAAAGAGAAAAAAAATACACAAGTTTCTAATTATTTTAGAATCATATTTATTATAATTATTTTAGGAACTGTATTAGTTTTATTCTCAGATATATTTTTCAAGTATGTTGAAAAACTTGAAAACTATAATGAAGTTTATTTGATAGTATTAAAATTATCCCCTTTTTATATATTTTATGCATTATCAATTATACCTGATAACATATTTATAGGCTATGGAAAAACAATATATAATCTCATAAATTCTATTATTATTAATTTTATTTATTATGGAATTATATATGCTTTGAATTTAAAAGGGTATATTCATTTTAATATGAATACTATAATAATGATGTTTGGATTTGGAATAATTTTCCATACTTTTATATCATATATTATATTTTATAAGAAGAAGGAGGATTTTATATGCTAAAATATTTATTATCATACAATAATATAAAAATATATTGCTATGATGAAGTAAAAAAGTTTATAGACAATGAAATTGTTAGAAAGAAAGTTCTGTATGATAAAATTAATCATATTTTGAATTTTATTTCTAACAATAAAAATCCGCCTAAAAAACTTTATAAAAAATTGGAAAATGATATATGGGAAATAAGATATCATGATATTAGAATATTTTGTTATAGGAAAAATAATAAAATATTTTTTATGGATATTATGATTAAAAAAAGGGATAGGATAGGTAATGTACAAACAAAAAGGATAAGAAAAGTTTTATTAGAAGTAAAAGACAAGTTTTGAGGAAATTTTTGAGATTTTTAAATATGATGTGCAAATAAGACAGCTTTTATTTTCTTGCATTTCTTATATAGAAATATATATGGGAAATATTATAGCTAGAAATTTTTTAGATGTATATGATAATGCTCCATTTGCTAATTAAATTATAATAATGTAAATAGTGGAATAAATAAAGAAGTTTCGCATTCAAAAGAGATATTCATAAATCATTATAGAGAAGAATATTCTAATGATGATAAAATATCAATTTGGATAAGTGTTGAAATAATGAGTTTAGGCACATTATCAAAATTTTATTCTTCTTCTGAAAAAAAATTGCAAACTTTAATAACTAATAATATGAATTTATACCATTGTAAATATTTAAAAAGCTGATTATTTGCTATAACTGAAATAATAAATAGATCTATATATCATTCAAGAATTTTATGCCGTCAATTATTAAATCTTCCTATTATACCTAAAAATATTATACTTAATAGTAATTATAATTGGAAGTTACTTTCAAATTCTTATTTATTTAATTTTATAGTAACCTTAGAATATATGGTAAAAGTTTCTAGTATTTATACAGAATTTACACTGCCATTATTCAGAGCCTATATGATATGATTAATAATATATCAAATAATAAAATATTAAAGAATAAACCATTAATAAAAGATATAGTTATAATAAATAATTGTAAAGGTGATTTATTTTTCTGTTAATATATTCACCCGCAAATCATAATACCTTTTTCATATTTCAATGCCTTTGTTGATATAAGTTCTTTTTTGCTTAAAGGAGTTTCAGAATATAATTTGCATTTTATATATTCAGCACTTGTACCTATATAATTATTATCTTTTAAATCTTTTTCTATTATTATTTTTAAATTTCTTTTTTCAGCATTTTTGTAGTATGAATCTTTAAGTTTATTGTTTAAATCATTTAATGTTTTAGCTCTTTTTAATTTAGCTCTGTATCCCACTTGTCCGTCCATTTTTGATGAAGGAGTGTTCTCTCTGTTGGAATATCTGAATATATGCATTTTTATGAATTTAGATTTTTCGCATACATCATAAGTATCATCAAAATCATTATTGTCCTCATGAGGAAAACCAGCCATAACATCGCTACTTATAGACATATTAGAATTAACTTTGTATAGTTTTTCTATGATATTTATATAATCTTCTCTTGTGTATCTTCTATTCATAAAAGTAAGTATTTTATTACTTCCAGACTGTAAAGGTATATGAGCATGCGGACAAAGTACATCATCATTTTTGAATAAGTTTATAAGTTCATCATCGAAGTAAATAGGTTCTGTAGATGAAAGTCTTATTCTAATGCCGTATTTTGAAGAATGTTCCAATATATTTTGAACGATTTTTGAGAATTTTATTTCATTATTATAATTGTATGAACCCAAATTAAGCCCAGTAAGCACAATCTCTTTATAATTGAAATCATTAGCTATTTTTATTGCTTCATATATTTTTTTAGGTTCTACACTTCTATGATGTCCTCTTACTCTTGAAACTATACAATAAGTACAGAAAACATCACATCCGTCTTGTATTTTCAAATAAGCTCTGCTTTGCTCCTGAGGGAAGAATATAGGATTATCCATTTTTTTATTAGAGTCATTATGCATTGTATTGAATATTATCTCAGAAGCTTCTTCTTTTTTATCATTTGGAATAAGTATTATATTGTCTTTTAAAATAGAAGAATCTTTATCTTTTTTTGATACATAGCATCCTATTAGAAATACTTTTTTATTTTTTAAATCTTCTAATTTTTCTAAATATGCAATTAACTTTTTATCACTGTCGTTTGTAACTGTGCATGTATTTATAGCTATAGCTTCAGCATTATTCAATTCAGTGATATTCGCTCCCATATTTTTTAATTCATATGATATTTTCTCACTTTCATATTGATTTAATCTGCATCCAAAAGTATGTATATGTATGTTCATAAATATTCTCTTTTATTGTTGTTTTTATAATTAATATTAATTATCTATTAGTATATATTTAAATTGAAATAATACAAATATAATAATTAACATAATATTTTTTTCTTATTAAAGAATAAAAAATTCCGATTAACATAATAACATATTTTTTTTATTTTTGCTACTTGCAGAATTTGACAATTATGTTAATATAATTATGTTTATTGAAATATGTTTATATTATATAGGTAAGGGAGATTTTGCATGAATCCTAACTATCGCATAGAATTGGCAGATAACATTAAAGGGAGCGAAAAAATGATATTTAATAATAATTCTTCATCATTAGATACAGTGATAAAAGTAATCGGAGTAGGTAATGGAGGATGTAATGCTGTAAATAGAATGATAGAAGAAGGTTTAGAAAATGTAGAATTTATCGCTATGAATACAGATTCACAGGCATTATCTCGTTCTAATGCTTCTACTAGGATAGTTTTAGGAGACAGAGTAACTCAAGGTTTGGGTGCTGGTACAGATCCAGAAAAAGGTGCTGAAGCTGCTAGAGAGGATATTGCTAAAATAGAAGAGATAGTAAGCGGAGCCAATTTAGTATTTATTGCAAGCAGTTTCGGAGGAGGTACTGGAACAGGTGCAAGTCCAGTAGTTGCAGAGGCTGCTAAAAAGGCAGGTGCTTTAACTATAGGTGTTGTTACTAAGCCTTTTGATTATGAGGGAAAATTAAAGATGAATAGAGCTGAATCTGGAATAGATAAAATGCTTACAGTAGTTGATTCCCTTATAATAATACCTAATGAAAACCTATATGATATGGTTGATATGGATAATTACAGCTATGAACAGGCTTTATCTGTTGTAGATGATATACTTCGTCAGGGTGTACAGGGAATATCTGATATAATCACTCAGACAGGATTTATAAATGTTGACTTTGCCGATGTGAAAACTATGATATCTCTTTCTAATGGAAGAGCTCATTTAGGTATAGGTGTAGGTAAAGGAGATGACAGACTTCAAAAAGCTATCACTAATGCATTTGAAAATCCTCTTTTAGATGTATCAAGTATTAAAAATGCTAGAGGTATACTTGCTAATATAGTTTGCCCTAAAGATTTTGCTATGAAAGAGTATAGAGAGGCCAGCAAAACCATTAATAATTATGCTAATGAAAATGCTAATATAAAGATAGGGGTTTGTCCTAAAGAAGAACTTAAAGATGAAATTATAGTTACAATAGTTGCTACAGGTTTTGATGCAAATACTAGAAACGACAATGAGAATAAAGATATGGATTCTCATGCCAACAATATATTCGGAAGTAATTCCAAAATTTCTAATGATAGCAATATTGTTAATGATAATATTGTTAATGATTCATCTGCTGATAATAATAGATTAGAAAATAAAATAGATATTAATAAAGTAGAAATTAATGAAAAAGTTATTGCTGAAAGTAAAATATTATCAGATAACAGGGCTGAAAATATAAGCGAAATAGATGATATTAATACCATAATTAAAGAATCTCATCAGGAAAAGGAAGTTGAACTTGAAACTTCTAAATATGCAAAAGAAGAACCTAAAACTGAGGAAGTTAAACAGGAAATAAAAATAGAAGAAAAATTAGAAAAAGAAACAAACAATGAAGTAAAAGAAGTTAATAAAGTTAAAGAGATTGCAGAAAATAAGGAAGAAGTAAGAAATATAGAAAATAAAGAGAAAATCCATTCTAATAATAATGAGTCTAATATAGAATCTATAATAGAAGAAAAAAATAATAGATTTGAAAATAATATAAGAAATCTTAAGAAACCTTTAATAAGCAAAACAAATAGATTTTCTAATATAATTGAAAATAATGATAATAATGCAGTAGAAAGATTTAATAGAACTATAATAAATAATAAAGAGGGAGAATATTCTGAAGAAGAAGCTATTAATTTAAAAACCTCAGAAAGAATAAGAGAAGATATGCGTTTTGAAGAGGAAGAAAAACACAATAATCCTCATTCTGATTATACTAAAAGACCATTTGATATAGTATCGGATGATTATATGGATAAGCACAATAAAATGGGTTCTAAAATGTCTATATTTGGAGAGACTGCTACTATTGATAATGATTTGGAGAAGCCTGCTTTCTTGAGAAGACAAATACAGGCAAGGAATACTATAAGATAAGGTGTTTTTTTAATATGAAGAAAAATATTTTTAAAAGAAGATTATCATTAAGTCTTTTAATTTTTTTAATATATAGTTTTTCTGCTTTTTCCCAAAATACAGTAGAAAATGCTTTGAAATTGTATGGTGAAAGAAAATATGAAGATTCCATAAGAGTATTAGAATCCATTAATGTCAAGCCAAGCGATTTGGATACATATCTTTTATTAATAGATAATTATATAAAACTCAATAATTTTGTTATGGCAGAAACTTTAATATCCGATGCTGAAAGATATCATTCTAGAAATTATAGATTATTTGAAAGAAAATTAAATATAGAACTTATAAATAATAGAAATTCAGAGGCTAGAACTACAATTAGTACTATTAAAAAATTGGATAGTAAAAATTATTTTGCCAATTATGCAGAAGGCGTACTTAGTGAGAGAGCTGGATATTATAAAACAGCTATGAGTATGTATGAAAGAGCTAGAGTTATAAATAGGGTAAGACCTGAGGCAACTGTTGCTTTAGCATATTTATATCTTGCTAAAGGAAGTAATGAAACTGCTTTAAATTTATTTGATGAAAATATTACTAATAATCCTAGATTAGCCGAGTCTTATTATCATTTAGCAAATTATCATTATTTGAATAAACAGTATAATTCTGCTTTAGATGAAGTTAATAACTCTTTATTTTATTATACAAATTATAGTGATGCTAAAATATTGAAGGCGAATATATTTATCTCTATGAATAAATATGATGATGCTATTGCAATATTGGATTATATGCCTGATACAAGTTTTCCAAATAATTCTAAATATTATTATATAGGAAATGTTTATGAGGGAGCCAATAATTATTTAAGGGCTAAAAACTCATATATTAATTATTTAAGAACAAAGCCTGAAGATGAATTAGGAAGGCTTGCTTATGAGAGAGTACTTCTTCATACTAATCCTACTCCTGATTATGAGAGAGATAGAGCAGCTTTATATTATGCTAATTTAGCTTCATACTATAGCAGACTTGCTGATAATGTTAGAGCTCAGGCTTATTTGAAACATATGTTAAGATTGAATCCTGCTAATACCTTTGCAAGATTAATGCTTTCAGATGTTTATAGAAGGATGGGACTTGAAGAAAAATCTTTAGAAGAATTAGAAATAGCTAAAAATGTTAATCCTGAAGAGAAATCTATTATATATAAATATGATAGTTATAAAAGAAAATTAGATAAAAATATAGTGTCAAAATCATGGGGTATAGATCAATATAATATAGAAACTCCCGGTTTTACAGTTGCTATAGCTGATACTATTACAGCTCAAAAAGATAGTCCTATGTTTTTGAATACTTCATTGTATCAAACATTATCATATGTGCTTCCTCAATTTGGAAGATTTAAAGTATTGGATATTTATACAAACTATTATGATACAAGAGATTTATACAGAGAATTAAATAATAGAAATGTTGATTACTATTTAAAAGGATCAACTTTCCAAAATAATGATACATTTACTATAATGCTTGATTTGGTTGATGTTAAAAGTGAAAAGGTTATTACCAATTTTACTGTTATGACTAAAGGAAGAGAAAAAATAATGGGTGCTGCTGTTATGACGGGAAGAGTTATTAATAATATTATTCCTTTCTATTCTAAGGTTATAAAGATTCATAATGATAATATATATATAAATGCTGGAAGACGGCAGGGTATTACCAATAATATGAATTTACTTATTTATGATACAGTTTCAGCAGCTACTGATTTAGCTTCAATAGGATATAATAGTGCCATAGGTATGCTCAAAGTTATAACAGCAGATGAAAATGTTTCTTTGGCAAAACTTATAGATGGAAGACTTTTGAATAAGGTGAATTTAAATCAAATAGTTATGCCTTATATAACTAATACTGCAGCTCAAAGTACTAATACTAATGTTATTAATTAAAAAAGTATATAGTTATGGAAAAAAATATTATAGGTATATACGGACTTATATGTTCTGGAAAAAGTTCATTTTCTAAAATGCTTGCAAAAGAAATGAATGCTTTATATATTGATGTCGATTTGATAGGGCATGAGGCTTTGATTAATAATAAAGAAAACATAGTAAAAGAATTCTCATCTGATATATTAGATGAAAATAATAATATAGACAGAAAAAAATTAGGTGCTATCGTATTTAATAATTTCAAAAAATTAAAGAGATTAGAGGAAATAAATTATCCTTATATAGAAAATAAAGTAAAAGAATTGATAGATTCTACAGATAAAGATGTTGTTATAGAGGCAGCACTTATTATGAGAAGTAAAATTCGTTTCATGTGCAATAGTTTAATATATGTTAATGCCAAAACATCAGACATTATCAAGAGAATGAAAAAAACTAGAAATATTTCTGAACTAGATGCTAGAAAAAGATTAAAAATGCAAAGAGATGTTAAAAATAATAAACTCAATGCCGATATTCTAATATATAATATGAAAGATTATAGTCATTTAATTATAATCTCAAAAAAATTAGGAAGGTATTATGGAGTTAAATCAAAATCAAAACACAGAAGAAAAAAGCTCTTCTATTAATAGTCATTTTGGCAAGAGAAAAACTCTTTATATAGTTAATTTTACCCCTATAAGATTATTGATATTTTCTATAAGCAGTGTTGCTTTAATTTTATTTATATTTGTAATAGGTTTTCATTTGGGCGGTTCAAAGCCTGTTCATATTAATAATAATACTGATGATTCTATTTCTGCTTTAATGAGAAATGCTCAGGATACTGAAAATATGACAACTGAGGCAAGTACTGTTGATATGCCTAATGAGGATTTTATAGCATTAAGTGAATATGATGCAGTTAATAATAATAATAATAGTATTATAAGAGAAGGAAATAGTTCTGCAGACAGATATAATGAATATACTCAAAATTTAGCTTCTGAATTAGATGCCATTAATAAAAATATAAAAGAGAAAGATACAGCAGGATTAGCTCCTAATACAACTTATACTCCACATCAGCAATTGGCTAGTATAGAACCTATAAAATCTTCTGCAGCAAATAATAGCAGCAGTTCCACAAGAGTGCCTTATACTAGAAGTTCTTCTGTTGATTCTATATATTTTATACAAGTTGC
This sequence comes from Brachyspira sp., assembly GCF_029258575.1. Classification (GTDB taxonomy): domain Bacteria; phylum Spirochaetota; class Brachyspiria; order Brachyspirales; family Brachyspiraceae; genus Brachyspira. The sequence goes on from NZ_JARHYI010000068.1 coordinate 9,184, forward strand.
AGTTGGTTATGATAAGGCTAATACATATTCTGAAAGAGATAGTTTAAAATCTAAATTCCCAAAAGCTTTTATTAAAGAAGAAACTATGTATGATGGAAAGATGATGTATAAGTTAAAAATAGGAAGGTATGAAACTCGCGAAGAAGCTCAAAAGGCTTTAGCTGAAATAAAAAAGATACCAGCCTATAAAGATAGTTATATTTATTCCGATAAGAAAGTAAGTTAAATAAAAATATCCTAAAAGTTATAGTGATGCCCTTTTAAATGCAAATTTAGAAGGGCATTACTATTTTACACTATCTGTTCAAATTGAGTATTTTTAGATTCTTGATTATTTATTTCTATAATTTCATTTTTATATTCTTTATCAGCATTATAATATGAGGCGGTTATAGATAAAGTTTCTTTTTCTTCTTTTGAAAAATATCCCATTATCATAGCCGATTTATAAATTATATCTTTATCTACATACTCTATATTACTATATATTTCCAAATATCCTAAAGGTCCTCTATTATAATTAGGCTTTAACACTATACAATTTTTTCTTACTCTATTTTCCAAAGCATCATTTTCTTTTTCATTTCTTCCAAGAAGAAGTTTAACATCTTTATTCATTCTTATATGTCTTCCTATAGCTAAATACTGCATAAGTTCTATATTTAATATTTCTTTTCCATTATTAGAAACTAAATCATTGTATCTCCTAGCATATCCTTTATCAACTATAGAACATCCTGCACCTGCTGGAATAGGGTAGTCTGTTATACCAAATTCTTCCGCCAATTTCATTTGAACATTTCTGCTTCTTCCATATATATCATAAAGATTATCTCTATTTATAAGACCTTTCTCTTCTGCCTCAGTGATAGGGAGTAATTTTGCTGATAAGGGTCTTAATAATTTTCCTTCAAGCCCACTTTCTTTAATAGCATTTATCAAATCCTGAGATTTCTGACTCATAGGTCTTTGTCCTTTTACCTCTCCAGTAGCTATAAAATCAAAGCCTTCATCTTCCATTATTTTTTTGGCTGTTTTAAGCATTAATATATGACAATCCAAGCATGGATTAATAGCACTTCCATATCCGTATTTTGGATTTAAAAACATATCCAAATAAACATCTTTTAAAGAAACAAATCTTATAGGTATATTGAGAAAATCCGCTGCCTTTTTAGCAGGATCATCATTATATATATCCATAAGTTCCTCTTTTATAACAGCATATTCCAATCCTGTAACAAATCTTAAAGCAATCACATCAATATTTTCTCTTTTTAGTATAGCTCCTACTAGTGTACTGTCTAATCCGCCAGATAATAGTAATATAGCTTTTGCTTTTTTATTGTTCATTAAATTTTTCCTTTATTAATTTATTGTTAATTTTTTATAATATACTAAAATGATTTCATTTTGTCAATGTTTTTTTATATTATAAGAATATGGATTATGAAATACATTTTTAGTTAACATAATAAATATTTTAAAATATTCATGTTTTTTTATAGTAATTTTTCTTTACAAATACTTGAAGTTTTATATGTTTATGTTAGAATTAAAGTATAAATCATTAAGTTAAAATTTTTTTTAAGGATAAATACTTTCAGTACATACAATAATTTGATACATATCATATTTTATTCCATTAATAAAACATATATCAAAGATAATTTCTGTTTTTTTATTCTTAAATTATAAAATTATTTTCATTAAAACTAAATCAAAAAAATAATTTTTTATAAGGATAAATAAAAATGGATATTATAATAATAATAGTGTTAATACTTTTAAATGGCATATTTGCCATGTCTGAAATAGCAGTAATATCTGCAAGAAAATCTTCACTTATGAAAGACGGTAAAGATGGAAATAAAGGTGCAAAAATTGCATTAGCTTTGGCTGATAGTCCTGATAAATTTTTATCTACTATACAGATAGGAATAACTTTAATAGGTATATTAACAGGTATATATTCAGGGGATACAGTTGCTAAAGAATTATCAACTTTACTATTAAAAATAAATGTACCAGAAATTTATGCTCCTATAATATCTCAAGTATTGGTAGTGGCATTGGTTACTTATCTTACATTGATATTTGGGGAGCTTGTACCAAAAAGGGTTGGAATGCTAATGCCTGAAAGAATAGCGAAGGTAGTTGCTGCTCCTATGACAATACTTGCAAAGATAGCTGCTCCTTTTGTTTGGGTGCTTTCAAATAGTGCATTATTAGTATCAAGAATATTAGGTATAAAAGATGATAAAATCCCTATCACTGAAGAAGAAATAAAATCTATGATAGAGGAAGGAAGACAGGGCGGAGAAGTTAAAGAAATAGAACAGGATATTATAGAGAGAGCTTTCTTTTTGGGAGATAGAAAAATAGAATCCATAATGACTCATAGAAATGATATAGTATTTTTAGATATTAATATGTCTAATGATGAGATAAAAAAGATAATATCAAACAATTCTTTTTCAGCATATCCTGTAGTTGATAATAATTTGGATAATATATTAGGTGTTGTAAGAGTTACAGATATATTTGATAAGCTGAATACTTCAAAGTCAAAAATAGAAAAATTTGTAAAAAAGGCTAATTACTTTCATAACAATATGGAAGTTTATTTGGTGCTTGAAGAGATGAAAAAGAATAAGACAAAAATAGGACTTATATCTGATGAATTTGGTAATATAGATGGAATGGTTACTCAAAGTGATATATTTGCTGCTTTAGTGGGTTCTATATCCAATGGAAAGGATAGTAAAGATATAAAAAAGAGGAAGAATGGAGGCTGGTTTGTAGACGGTCAATGTCCTATGTATGATTTTTTAGAGTATTTTGAAATAGAAGATGAGAATGCTTCTAATCATTATAATACTATAAGCGGACTTATATTGGAACTGCTGCAGCATGTACCAAGCGAAGGAGAAGCTGTAGAATGGAAGGGGCTTAATGTAGAGATAGTTGATATGGATGGAGCTAGAATAGATAAAGTAATAGTTAATAAATTAGAAAATGTTAAAGATGATAAATGATATTGAAATATAATAAAAAATATTTGCTCGAGACTGGACTTGAACCAGCACGGTGTTACCCGACAGCACCTCAAGCTGTTGTGTCTACCTATTCCACCACCCGAGCTTTAATATTGATTTAAGCAATTATATATTAAATAATTATTTTGTCAAATAAATATATTAACTACAAAAATTTAAATATTTAAAAATATATTTTTTATTATATACTTTAATTAAAGCATCTAAATAAATATTACTTTTAAATAAAAGGGAATAAAAATGAAATATATATCCAATTTGCATACGCATACAATATACTGCGATGGTAAAAATACTGTAGAAGAAAATATACAATATGCTATAGATAATAATTTGATAAGTTTAGGTTTTTCAGGACATTCTCATTTTTATATAGATGATACTTCTATGTCTGAAGAAAATACTATTAAATATTTGGAGCATGTAAAGAAAGCTAAAGATATTTATAAAGATAAAATACAAGTTTATTTGGGAATAGAGGGAGATTATTATTCAAATTTAAATAAAGATACTGATAAAGAAATGGGGCTTGACTATAGAATAGCTTCTGTGCATTATATAGATGACAGTAAAGGTTCATACTTTCCTATAGATATGTCAAGAGAAAGTTTTAATAATACTTTAAATTATTTTGGAAGTATAAAAGAGATAATTTATAGATATTATGATAATGTTATAAAGATGATAGAAAATCAAAAACCTGATATTATAGGGCATTTGGATTTGGTTAGAAAATATAATTTAAATAAAGAATATTTTACTGAAGAAGAAGATTGGTATATAAAAAAGATGGATGAAGTCATAGATGTTATTGAAAAAAGCCGATGTATAGTTGAGATAAATACTAAGCTTATGAATAAAAATAATCTTGATGCTCATTACCCTAACAAATACACTATAAAAAAATTATTGGAAAAAAATATACCTATTACTATAAATACTGATGCACATAAAGCTATTAATATAAATCACTATTATATAGAAGCTATTAATGAATTAAAAAAACTTGGTGCTAAATATATAAAAATATTAATAGATAATGAGTTTAAAAATATAGATATAGATAAATTTTGATTTTATATGATTTAAAACAAAAAAAGAGTATGACCTAAAATGCACCATACTCTTTTTTATATAGAATTATTATTATTTAGTTTCTGTTAAAGTACCTGTTATTTTGATAATATTATTTTCAAAAGTAGCTTGTAAATCGCCTTTCCAATAAGTAACTCCGTCTTTAGCTTTATCTACTATTAAATTAGCTGTATTGAAATCAACATCATTTGTAACAACACTCTCACTTCTTTTGAAGTTTTCAGTTCCTGCACCGATTTGGAAAACACCATTAGCATCTGATTTCATTTCAAATAAATAAGGCTCAACAGTTTTTCCGCCAGCATGTACGAATCTGATAGTTATAACACCATCTGCATCTTTAGTAATACCTGTTCCTGTAACTTTAGGACCTGTAGTACCCTCAACTGTTCTTTGAGCTATACCAGAACCAGACATACCGTCATCAATATATCTAGAAGCATTAGCAGTACCGAATAATAAGAATTGTCCCATACTTACTTCCATTCTGTTATTTAAAACATTATTATCTATTGCTCTGTATTTATTCAATAGATCTGGTGTTCTTGAAGGAGTAGAAGCTGCAGTAGATGCATCTATTTTACCGTCTATATCTCCGTAAGAACCTGTAACTTTTAAATATGAATTACTACTTATTACATTATTATTTGTTTCACCAATTATAGCTTGGAAATCAATAGTTAATGTTCCAGATGCTGCATTAGTATCTGCATTAATATCTGTAGTAGTAGTTTCTGTTTTTTGTCCTCCGCATGCAAGAGCAAATAAAACAGAAATAATGGAAATAATAATAATCTTTTTCATTTTTTCCCCTTTATGTTTTGGCATTTTGTTTATATTAATATATAATTTCTTTTATGTCAAAGATATTTTTACTTTTTTGTAAATAAATGTTTATAATATATTAAAAAAAATTGTTTTTATATCAAAATATCAATTTTTAATTTATAAAAAATTAGGAGAACATATGCAGTATCTTAAAGAAACTATGTTTTGGAATAATTCATTATTTCAGTATTTAATAGCTATAGGAATATTTATAATAAGTTTGATTTCTATACGCTTGGGGTTAATGTTTTTATTAAAAATTTTATCAAAATTGAATAATAAATTTCAAAGTTCTTTTGTTACAGATTTAATTAAAAGTATCAAAAAAAGAACCAAGCCTATTATACTTGTAGTTTCTTTAGCCATAGCAAGAATAGGACTTACTTTACCAAAAGAAACAAGCGGATATTTCGGAAAATTAGTTGTAGTATTTATAATAATATTTGCAACTATGCTTATATGCGATGTGATTACTAACTTTACAAATAATTATTTATCCAGCAAAAAAGATGTTGTCATATCTGACGGAATTATTACTATAATAAAGGCTTTGGTATGGATAATAGGTTTTTTAACTATACTTTCAAATTTGGGTGTTAATGTTAATACTTTCATAACAGGACTTGGAGTAGGAGGTGTTGCCGTTGCATTTGCTGCCCAAAGTATAATAGCAGATTTATTCAACTATTTTGTTATAGTATTTGATAAACCTTTCCTTAAAGGAGATTTCATACAGATAGATCAGGATTTGGGTACGGTTGAATATATAGGTATAAAATCTACTCGTATAAGAAGAAATAGCGGAGAACAGTTGTTAATATCAAATACCAATTTACTTGCTTCAAGAATACAGAATTATAGAGTTTTAGAAAAAAGAAGAAAATATATGATGATAGGAGTTGAATATTCTACGCCTTTAGAAAAATTGAAAGTAATACCAAATATTGTGCAGGAAATTATAGAAAATACCAATAATACGGAATTTTATAGTGTGAGGTTTTTAGAGTTTGCTGATTCATCTCTTAATTTTGAAGTGATATATTATATAACCATGCCTGATTATAAAGAATTTGTTAAAACAATAGAAGAGATAAATTATAAAATAGTAGATGAATTTAATAAATTAGGAGTAAGTTTTGCATTCCCTTCGAGAACTTTGTATATAAGCAAGGAATAATGAAAATTACAGGAATATTATATGAATTATATAACATTAAAATCTAAAAATAAAATTCCTAAATTTGGAATAGGTACTTGGAGAATCGGTGAAAATGAAAATAAAAGAGAAGAAGAAATAAAATCTATAATATTCTCTTTAAAAAATGGAATTAAGTTAATTGATACTGCAGAAATGTATGGAAACGGAGAGGCTGAAAAAATAGTAGGAGAGGCATTAAAATATACACAGCTGAAAAGAGAAGATATTTTTATAGTTTCTAAAGTATATCCGCATAATGCTGGAAAGGATAAAATATTTAATAGTTTAGAAGCATCATTGAAGCGTTTAAATTTAGATTACTTGAATATGTATTTACTTCATTGGCGTGGAAGAGTAGCTCTAAAAGAAACTGTTGAATGTATGGAAAAAGCTAAAAATGAAGGACTTATAAAAGATTGGGGAGTTTCTAATTTTGATATAGATGATATGAAAGAATTAGAATCTGTAAAAGATGGAGATAAATGCGTTGTTAATCAAGTATTATATCATTTATATTCTAGGGGAGTAGATTTTAGTTTAGCACCTTATATGAAAGAAAGAAATATCGCTTTAATGGCATATTGTCCTTTGGCGCAGTCTGGTAATTTGGGTAAAGATTTATTGAGTAATAAGATTTTAATAGAAATTTCAAAAAAACATAATGCTTCAGTTTCTCAAATAGCTTTGGCTTTTATTATGCAAGTTTCTAATTATATACCTATACCAAAAAGTGTGGATCAAAATCATATTTTAGAAAATATTAATTCTCAGAATATTATTCTAGATAATGAAGATATAAAAATTATAAATGAAGAATTTCCAAAACCAAATAATAAAATGCCTTTAGATATAGTGTGATTTTATTGTATTTTTATTAAAATAATATATAATATGTGTATACATGTGTTTTTATAAATTATATTTAAGTTGTATTTTCAAAAATTATATAATATTGTAGGCATAAATGTATGTTTTATATCAAATGAGTGTTATGTTCCATGTATGTGGAATATAAATGAGTTTAAAAAACGTCAATAAAATAGCTTTGTTTATACCAGTTAGGAAGTGGAGTGAGGATTTTAAAAGAGCTTTTGATGTTTAATTTTTTTTGGAGTATATTACAGTTTTTATAAATATTATTATCTAAATTTATTTTTAAAAGCTTCACGCCATTTTCTTACTGGTATCCACCATGCTATTTTTGCTATATTTCTATAATCAACAGCATCTATTGTAATTCTTATTCCGAAAATAACTATTTGTAATTTAGAACTATTAGCATATATACCAAAGAATTTAAAATAATTACTTCTAAATCTTATATCTTCATAATCATAAATCTTTTGCTGCATCATAGTTTGAATAGCAGTAACAGGTTCTTCAAAAAACCAAGGAGTATATTGATAATATCTCCAATAATCATCTAAAAAATATGTTCTATCTTTTTTAGCTTTCCAAGGCTTATGTGCAACAAAATGTATAATTACAGCATCTTCTTTAGTAGGATGAATTGATTTTATATTATAATCTCTAAATGGTAAAAAATTCCACTTTCTATCTATAATTTTTACTTTATCTACAAAACAATAATTTAATATATCTTGATCAATATATTTTAATTTGCCTATACTTTCATTAAAATATTGATAAAATTTTTTTGTCATATTATCATTTATACATAATCTATTATTTAATAAAACCATGCCTGAATTAAAATAAGTCTTATCTTTTCCTATTCCTATTAATTCTTTATGTTCTTTATCTATATCAACATATAAATCTTTAACCACTAATGCATAATAATCATTTATATCTATATTAAATAATTCTTTTAAACTTCCATTAACTATAATATCAGAATCTAAATACAATACTTTATCAGCATCTTTTATTAGTTCTGGTATTAATAATCTTAAACACATAGCAAGATTATTATATTTATTATTTTCTACTCTATAAAATTTAATTTCACAGTTCTTTATTTTTTTTAAAGAAAGAAGTTTATTTTTAGAATTTTCTGAAATATTAGTTTCTATAATGTGAAATATAATATTCTCTTCTTCATCAGCATTTTTTAATATAGAAGCTATAGTAACTGCCATATATTTAGCGTAATTTTCATCTGAACATAAACATATATTATAATCTTGCATTTTTTATCCTTAAAAATTACCTATTTTTGTATTTTATCTTCCTGAAAGTCCTATTTTTCTTAGTAAAAAACCTCTTAATTTATTTCTCAAATTATAATTAGGTATAATCCAAACTATTTTATCTACCAATTTTCTTTTTTTTGTATTTTCTTCATAGGTGAGGTTCCCACCTGCTTCAATCCATATTTTATTGTTTTCTTCCCAGAATTTATTGTAAGTTCCTCTCCAGAATTTGGCAGGTCCTAAAGAGTGTACTATATAGGCATCATTTACAATATTTGAATCTGGCATACAATTATAATGTTCACTTAAAACATTGGTTTCTACACTAAATTCTTGTAAGCATATATTTAATATATCCTCATCATTACATTCATATATTTTTATTTGCTTATAACACCAATCTTTAACTTCTTCATATTTTGGAAAATTATCATTAATTAAAAAAAGTCCTGCCATTGCTCTTATCATATCCATATTATATTTTTCTTTCATTTTATTTAATGTAAATTCTCTCATTTTATAATGTAATGGTATAGTTCCATTTTTATAGTAGCATACAGAAAAAGAATCATCTATATCTATAATATTTGATATATCTTTTTGTATAACCATATCAGTATCCATATAAAGTACTTTTTTATAATCATCAAGAATATCAAATATTTCAAATCTAGCGAAAGTAAAAAATG
>NZ_JARHYI010000072.1 GCF_029258575.1 Brachyspira sp.
ATTAATAAAATATAATAATTTTTGGAATCATAAAAGAATACATTCCGCTTTAAATTATGATACTCCTATGTTATACTTCAAAAAAATAAGGAATACTTAAAGGAAATATCTCTGGCTCCCGTGCAAATATATTTAATTTTAAAAAAATATATTATTGGAAATCATTATAAATTCACAATGTTAAAATACAGTTAAAATTCATGCATATATTTAAATTTACTCTAAATCCCCGCCCTATATATTTATAATTGTAATATGCAATTTTCATGTTTTATTTCTTTATGCTTAAATAGAATTTTTAACACCCACCCTGGTTGTTTTTTTATCGAAAATTCATAATACGCACGCATAGCAAAATTTCAAATATTGTTTAAATTCTGATTCAAATCTCAATTATAAATAAATATGCACTCACCGTGCGTTTATACAAATTTATAATCTAATAAAAACTTGGGTGGGCTTTTACAATATCTATTTAAATACTAAAAAAGTGTATACAAAAATGAAAGAATAAAACAACAAATCTAAAGGGAGGGCAAATGTAATTAGATTCATAAAAACCTCTGACAGCTAAAGCTATCAGAGGCTCACTATTTTTATTCTATTAATTATTAAAATTATTTTATTATTTATCCTGTAATACAGCGATACCAGGTAATTCAATTCCTTCAAGGAACTCTAAAGAAGCACCACCGCCTGTAGATACATGTGTCATCTTATCAGCAACACCTGATTTATTAACAGCAGATACACTGTCGCCGCCGCCTATAATACTTACAGCTCCTGAATTAGCAATGAATTTAGCAACTTCAAAAGTACCTTTAGCAAAATTAGCCATTTCAAATACCCCTAAAGGTCCATTCCAAACAACTGTTTTTGCATTCTTAAGTATATCTTCAAGCTCTTTCAAAGTTTTAGGACCAACATCCATACCCATCCATCCTGCAGGTATAGCATTAGAATCTACTGTTTTTACATCAGCATTATTATCAAATTTATCAGCTACAATATGATCAACAGGCAAATATAAAGTTTTATTCAATTCTTTAGCTTTTTCCATAATCTCTTTAGCAGTAGCAATATAATCATCTTCACATAAAGAAGAACCTATCTCTAATCCCTGAGCCTTAAAGAAAGTATAAGCCATACCACCTACCACTATTAAAGTGTCTACTTTATTAAGTAAGTTTTTAAGTACAGAAATTTTAGAAGAAACTTTAGCTCCTCCAATTATAGCAACAAAAGGACGAGCAGGATTAGCAACAGCATCTCCTAAATATTTAATCTCTTTCTCCATTAAGAAACCAGCAACTGCAGGCATACCAACTTTAGCAGACACGATTCCAGCTGTAGAAGCATGTGCTCTGTGTGCAGTACCGAAAGCATCATTAACATAAACATCAGCTAATTCAGCTAATTGTTTAGAGAAGTTAGCATCATTTTTTTCTTCCTCAGCATGATAACGCAAATTCTCAAGAAGAAGTACATCACCTGCTTTTAATTCAGAAGCCTGTTTCTTTACTTCATCGCCTATACAATCATTAGCAAAAGAAACTTTATTGTTAGGAAGTTTAGTTTTTAAATAATCAAATACAGGTTTTAAAGAATATTTAGGATTATGCTCCCCTTTAGGTCTTCCTAAATGGCTCATAAGTATAAGACAAGCACCTTGAGAAAGTATATATTCTATAGTAGGCATAGCAGCATCTACTCTCGTTGTATCAGTGATTTTAGAGTTAGTTTCTTTATCAAGAGGTACATTGAAATCCACTCTCATTATGACTTTTTTACCTTTAATGTCTATATCTTTTACTGATTTTTTCATGGTATTAACTCCTTTTAATATTATTTAGCTGCATATTAAAAATTTAAAGGGTGCTATAATCAAATATAACACCCTTTTATTATAGCATAATCAATTATTATAACTTAATATTTTATTTATTATACATGTATAATAATAAATCAATTACTCTGTTAGAATAACCCCATTCATTATCATACCAAGAAACGATTTTGAAGAATCTCTTCTCGTCTTTTAAGTTGTTTTGAACAGTAGCTAATGAGTCATAGATAGAACTTCTAGAATCATGTATGAAGTCGCTTGATACTAATTCTTCATTACAATAACCTAAAATGTCTTTTAAATAAGTGTCAGAAGCTTTTTTCATAAGAACATCTATTTCTTTAATAGAAGTTTCTTTTTCACTTCTGAAAGTTAAATCTACAACAGATACATCTGGTGTAGCTACTCTGAAACTCATACCTGTTAATTTACCTTTAGTAACTGGTAATACTTCGCCAACTGCTTTAGCAGCACCAGTAGTAGAAGGAATAGTATTGCATGCAGCAGCACGTCCGCCTCTCCAGTCTTTCTTAGAAGGACCGTCTACTGTTTTCTGAGTAGCTGTATAAGAGTGAATAGTAGTCATAAGACCTGTCTCTATACCGATACCTTCTTTAAGAAGTACATGAACTATAGGAGCTAAACAGTTAGTAGTACAAGAAGCATTAGATACTACATGATGTTCAGCTGGGTTATATTCTTCATGGTTTACACCATAAACGAAAGTTCTTAAATCACCTTTACCAGGAGCAGAAATAATTACTTTTTTAGCACCTGCAGCTATGTGACCTTCTGCTTTCTCTTTTTCTGTGAAAAGACCAGTAGATTCTATTACATATTCTACTCCTAAATCTTTCCATGGAAGATCTTTTAATTCTTTAGTAGCACCTATACATTTTATTTTGCATCCATTAACTACTAATACATCTTCGCCTTCTGTTGATATATCAGCTTTCATTCTGCCATGAACTGAGTCATATTTTAATTGATAAGCAAAATATTCAGCATCAGTGCTAACATCTACTACACCAACTACATCAATTTCTTTACCTAATAAACCACGTTCCACTAATGCCTGAAAAACTAGACGTCCAATACGTCCAAAACCATTTATTGCTACTTTTACAGCCATAAATATACTCCTAAATTAAAATAATATCCTATACGCGAACATATAAAATTCAATTATAATGCTACCATAAATATACGATTAAGTCAAGATTTTATTCATTAATATTGCATATTTTATAAAAATGATTAACATTTTTTATAATTTAAACTTCAATAAATGCTATTAAAGAAAAATAATAAAATTAAATTCTTAAATTATTAAAATATCATTCTATACCTAAAAAACTTGAACGGGTATGTTTTTATTAAGAAAATAAATTGGTTAAAAAATTAGTCTACATTTATATTATATTTTTTATATTATTAATAATAAAAGTTAAGTATTTTATCAATATACACTTTAATAGAACATTATCTCTATATATAAGTCTTTTAAATATATATTTATTATAATTTTGTGATTATGATTTAAATGAATAAATAGATATTAAAATATTGAATAAAAGATTATATATGCTTCATAATCCACTCATAACGTTTTTTAAACTCTCTCTCTTCTCCTATATCCACAGGTTCATAATATTCTTTTTTTACTCCATGCTCTAAATAATCCTGTTTTACTATATGATAAGAATAATTATGAGGATATTTATATTCTTCATCACTTTTTCTATCGAATGAAGATGAATTATTATCTTTCAAATAATTAGGTATAGAATAAAGCTCTCCGTTTCTTATATCTCTTATAGCCTTATTAATGGCATTATAAGCAGAATTAGATTTAGGACATAAAGCCAAATATATAGTAACTTCAGATAAAGGAATTCTGCCTTCAGGCATACCTATAAAATCAACTATACTTACAAGAGAAGCAGCAATATTTATAGCATTAGGCTCAGCAAGTCCTATATCTTCAGAGGCTAATATGCATAATCTTCTTGCTATATATCTAGGATCTTCTCCTGCTTCAAGCATCCTAGCCAAATAATAAACTGCCGCATTAGGATCACTTCCCCTTATGCTCTTTATAAATGCACTTATAGTATTATAATGCTCATCTTCATCAAAAGTGATTGACTGCTTACTTGTAACATCTCTTACTATCTCTTCAGTTATCGTAAGTTTATCTTTAGTTTCATCTATTTGAGTTGCTAAAAATGATGCTTCAAGATATGTAAAAGCCTTTCTAACATCTCCATGAGAATAACGAATTATCAAATTAACAGCCTCATCTTCAACACAAACATCATCTTCACCAAGACCTCTTTTATCTGTGATAGCCTTTAATATAGCATCTCTTATATCATTATCATCAAGATTTCTAAACTCAAAAAGCATTATACGCGAAAGAAGAGCGTTATTAAGATAAAAATACGGATTTAAAGTCGTGCTTCCTATAAGAGTAATAGATCCGTTTTCTACAGCTGGAAGTAAAGAATCTTGCTGACTTTTATTGAATCTATGTATTTCATCTATAAAAAGTATAGTCTTTTTTCTATTCTCTAAATTTTTTTCAGCTTTTTTTATAGCCTCTCTTATCTCAGAAACATTTGAAAGTACAGCATTTAGTTTTATATATTCGCTTTTAGTTTTTTTTGCTATTATTGATGCAACAGTTGATTTTCCTACACCAGGAGGACCAAAGAAAACCATAGATGTAATTTTATCATTATCTATCATTTTCCTTAAAGTTTTATTTTTGTCTAATATATGATGCTGACCGAAAACTTCTTCTATTGAAAGAGGACGCATTCTCTCAGCCATAGGCTTGAAATTATTAATGTCCTCTTCAAAATCAAACATTGAATTTTTCAATATGTTCCTCTACAAGTGGTATATAATTCATAATATTTTCTATTCTTTCTTTGATTTCATATTCAAGCAAATCGGCTATTGATATATAATCTTCATTAGAAAAGGCATCTAAAACATTATTCATCATCTCATTAAAATCATTAATGGCATCTGTCAAAGTTACAAAATTCAATGATATTTCAGAATAATCTATAGAATAAATAGAAGCTACATTTGAAAGTATACTGAAAGAAAAACTCACTATACGGGAAAATTTCTCAGCATATATAAAAGCCTCTTTATCATTTCCAGATTGAAGTTTATTTACTATAGAATCCAATATATCCAATATTAAAGGAAGGAATTTAGGAAGACTACCAACTTTGTATAGAGCATTACTGTTTGTAATATTACTTGCAAATAAAAATATAGTATTTATTTTAGCTTCTTCCAAAATAAGATTCATAGTAGGAATCATTTTTTCATTTATAAATGGTTTTAAATCATCATTAAAAAACTCATTAACCTTTTCAATATTATCAGATATTGTATTCAATCTCTCTAATTTCACTTCAAGCATTTTCAATATATGAATAAGACCATAAGACTCCAAACTCATATTAAAAAGAAATATAGTTCTAGGTATAGAATCTAGTACCCAATACATACCATCTTTTAAATTATCTATATCTTTTTCATCTAAAGAAACTGTATTTAATACTTTTTCTATATATTCCACGATTGACATAATAGAATACAAAGAATATTCTGCCTGACTTAATGCCTCAACCTCTATTTTCTGTATGCCTTCTATCGGTATGGTTTCATATTCTTCATCAATATAAGGCTGTAATTCTCTATTATCTATAATAACTTTATTTATTAAGAAATCATTAGAATTGCACCACTCCTCTATAGGTTTTAAAATTTCATAAGCATTTGTTTCATTTTCAAACATTACGGATAATTCTTTTCCGTTTATATAAATATTCATAATTAGGCACCATAAATTTAGATTAAAAGATTTTTATAATATTCGGATTTTATCCGCCATTAATGATTATTTTTTAATTATTAATTCAATTTAAAAAATCTACTTTTTTTATAAAATAAAGAAAAATCCAAAAAAATTAGTATATTTCAAGCGAATGATATTTTTTTACTATACTAAGTGTAAGAGTAATAAAATGAATAAATTTAGAATTTAAAGTACCAGTAATTCTTTGCATTCTCAAGAAATATTTGCTATTTAAGAATAAAAATTGATGAAACTGCAAATATAATGAAAAGTATAAGTTCGGCAGAGGTAGAAAAGAAGGCTAGAGTTGAACATGTTAATAGAGCGGTATCAGAAATGTATGGTACTACTTAAATAAATAATGTTCTTGTAAATGCCTCAAAAGATTTACTCAATAAAGCTAATTCATTACAAGAATTTATGAAGTTCTTTAAACTATAAATATAACTCTATTATTAGGCACATATATAATAATTTAATTATATATGTGCTTTTTTATATCTATAAATTATTTACCATTAACTCCATCAATATAAGATAAAGTTCTATATCATGCTTTTGATAGCATGAATACATGGAATTTAATATACAAGCGGAAGTATAGTCAAATATCTCTTCTATGTTATTTATCATTTTTAAAGTATCTTTTTTATCTCTTATATCTATAATACCATATTGTATATCAAAATCGGATACAATATTTTTTATTATTTTATTAAAATGAGTATTATCAAAATTATTTTTTACAGAATTATTAATTATCTTTCTATAGGATAAAAAATTATCTATATTAAAATTATTAAAATCTATATAACTCTTTTTTTCTGTATTAAATGAATATAAATTATATAAATCACTATTTTCTATATCCTGAAATAATAAATTAATAAAATAAGTTATCTCTATTTTTTTAGAATTATAATAACCCTCATCATCTACTATATTTTCATTGTAAATACCTAAAGCATTATTATAAATATTTTTTATATCCATTTTATTTTCTGATATATTATTTTCATAACTATCATTACTATCATCATTTAAAGCATTATCCATTTCATATAAATAATTATTGGCATTTGATAATCGCCTTGAATTATCTTCATTATTTTTAATAAGTTTTTTGTATTTAGTAATATAATTATGATATTTATCTTTTTTTTCTGTTTTAAGATATAATTCTGCTATTATTTTATAAGTTTCCGCTTCATCATCTTTCAAGTCTATTGATCTTTTTAAATTAAATAAAGCCCTCTTATAATTACCCAATCTAAAATAACAATCGCCCATCCATAATAAAATTAAATGATTATACTCATAATTGTTTAAACTTATAGATTTCTCAAAATATTTTAAAGCATCCTCATATTCGCTATCTATATAATTAATATACCCTATCCAATAATAGGCTAAATAATTACTTTCGCTATCATTTAACTCTATAGATATTAATAAATAATGAATAGCATTCTTATAGCTTTCTAATTTGGCATAGCAAATTCCAAGATATAAATAATTTAAATATTCATCGCTTTGAGAATCGGTAAGCTTTATAAAACAATCAAGCTCCTCTTCAATATCATCATTATTTAAAGCAATATTTCTAGCCTTTTCAAAACATTCATCTGAAAGTATATTCTCCCCTATAACCTCATATAATAAGCCCAAAGTAAACCAATTATCAAAATCATCATCTTTTAATTTAACCGATTCGCTCAAATGCTCTAAAGCCTTATCATATGCCTGAAGTAAAAAATATGTGTTTCCCAAATAATATCTAGTTAAATAATCATTATCCTTAAGTAAAACAGATTTCTCTAAATGCATAATAGCTTTATCATAATTTCTAAGTTGAATATGACAATAGCCAATATATCCATAAACCAAATAATCTTCTGAGCCTAATGACATAGATAAATACATCAATGAATTATTATAATCATTATCATTAACAGCAGTTTTGGAATATGTTATACCAAGCCATAGAGTATAATATTTATTACTATTATCCAGATCATAAGCGTTTTTAAAATATTCCAATGCCTCTTTATAAACGCCTAAAGAATCATAGCATCTTCCTATATAATATTTATATATTGCTTTATTGGTATTAAATTTCTCTAATGAAGAAGCTCTTATAAAATGCATCATAGATATATCATATTTTTTTAATCTATAACAGCAGTATCCAGCTTTGAATATAGCTTCTATATTATTAGAGTTGATAGATAAAATGCTATTGCATAAGGAAAATGCATCATTATAATTTTTATTTTTTATATATTCATCTACTTCCTGTAGGTATTTATTAATATTTTTCATAATAACCTTATATAAATTATTAATTTTATATTATAAATGATAATTGAGAAATTTAAACCTCTTGTAAATAATTATATATATATTATTATAAAAAAATGTGATTTTCAATGATATAAAAATACATCTACTAAATATAAGCTATTTTTTAATGCTAAAATGAATTTTTTAAAGGATAATTCTATGGATAATATAAATCTTAATATACAAAGCACTAAAGACAATTATTTTGAAAGCGAAACTTCTGCATACATCAATCCACCTAAAAAAATACCATTCTTCTTAAAACTGCCTATATGGATAGCAAAAAAGAAAGTGAAAAAAGACTTACTCCTTCCAAAGATTTTGGCTTGGAATCCTAAAACTGCTATAAGTTCAGGGGTAATGGAGTCTTTAATAACTCATGATGATAAGGAAGTATCTAAAAGACTTTTAAAACTCATAAGAATACAAATATCCATAGATATAGCCTGTCCTTTCTGTATAGATATGAACAGTTTTGAATATGATAAGGAAAATGTAACCGAAGAAGAAATAAAATATTTACAAAATAAAGATATAGAAAATTGCCTTACTATATCAGAAAAAGAAAAAACAGCTTTAAAATACATATCAGCCATAACAAAAACACCTGTAATAATATCCGAGGAATTAATCACAGAAGTAAAAAAAGTATATTCAGAGCGTGCCATATTAATATTAGCTTCCACTGCAGCACAGGTTAATTATTGGGCTAGGCTTATAAGAGGGTTAGGAGTTCCTACTGCAGGTTTCACAAATATATGTAAGATTAATAAAAAATAGAATCATGAACATAGAAGTTAAAGTAACAGCGGGAGCTAAATCCAATAGTTTTAAATTCGAGAATGGGGCTTATTCCATTCGCATTATGGCTAAGGCTATAGATGGCAAGGCTAATAAGGCTATAATTGATTTCTTGGCTGATGAGCTTGATATAAAAAAAAGAGATGTTGAAATATTGAAAGGTGAGAAAAGCAGTAAGAAAATTATAAGTATCAATATAGATAATGAAAAACTTGAAAAATATTTTCATAATAATGCTTAAATTATAATATTTATGTATACTATGTTTATTTTATAAAGAAAAAATCATTATTTTCTAAAAATAAAATAAAAAAATTAAAAAAATATATACATTTTTTCTATAAATGATATATAGTATTGACAATTACATACAAATTTATTTAGGGTAAAAATAATGACTTTATTAGTATATTCAATGCCATTTTTGCTTTATTTATGTTCAAGTATATTTAGTACAGTGTTAGTTATAAATGCTTCTATATCTGGAGCAAGTCCTTTCTTCGTATCCCTTTTAGCAGTTTCTTATGGTATGGGTATGATGCTCACTGCTGGTACTTTCTCTCGTATAAAAATACAAAAAAAATATTATACGAATTTAATATATATTGAAGCTATACTTCAAATGATCATTGCAATTGCATGTTTAATATTTCTTCCGCCTGAAATGTCTTTATTCTATTCTTTTTTGTACGGCTGCTGTTCCACAATATTTTTTGTATGTTTTCAATCATCGTTGGATGTAGTATCTAAAGATTTACCTGTTACATTAGGCGGGGCTTTATTTATATTTTCTTGGTCTTTAGGATTTGCTGTGGGTCCTACTATCACAGGATTCATATATAAATTCGACTATAAATTGGGATTCTACTTCGTTATAGTTGTAAGTATAATAATGTTTATACTATTTTATCTTTCAAGACATTTGAGATTTAAAGCCAATAACAAAAAAATAAATTGGAATATACCTTTTATGCGTGCTCCAAGATATAAAGTACATATAGGATGGCTTATAATATTTGTAGGAGCTATGGTATTGCATACTTTGAGATTTATGTTTTTGGACTATGGTATAAATGTAATTGGTTTTTCAAAGTCTGAATCTTCTTTATTAGTTGGAAGTTTATCGGCTTTTATGGCAGTTGGTTCTTTATCTTCCGCTTTTTGTTTAAGATTTTTGGAGAAAAAAAGAGTATTTACCATAATAGGGCTTCTTACCCCTGCAGCTTTAACTTTAATCACATTCACTAAAAATTTCTGGCTATTTTTATTAGCGTTTATGTTTTTGGGTTTTGTAAGTGGTTTTGGTTATTTCTTCGGACTTTATTATGCTTTAGCCGATCAAGACAATGCTCCTCGTAATGTTGCTGTCAATGAGGCTTTGACAGGTGTTGCTGCTTTATTCATACCTTTCATTATGGGATATTTAGCTTCCAATTTCTCATACTTCGTAGGATTTTTATTTATGATGGTGGTATCTTTAATATGCTACATCATAGCTATATATACTATGTGGCAGAAGAAGAGAACTGCTTTGCTTAAAGAGAAATTTAAAAAGATGATAAATGATATAGACAGTAAATATATAGAGAAAAATAATTAATACGAATTTACTTTTTATTTCTATTATTTTTTATTTATGCACTCAACTGCATTGTATTCTAAATATAAAACGGTAATTTTATAGTAACAATAATTTTGTTTTTATAGTTGGGGCTTTGTTATATATTTTTGATAAACATGAATACGCTTTGCGAAGAACTGCATTTTTATAAATATTAATATTTTAAAATATAGATGAATTAAAATTATTCCTTAATTTTTCCATGTTTATAAGGCTTTATATTAATCTTAAAAAGCTCATTGTCATCTAGTTCCGCCTGATACAGTTTAATTATATCATTATTATAATCAAGTCTTTTTTCATTTATTGAGTTTACTATATTGTATACAAGTTCTTTATCTTCTTTTGATGTCTGTACTCCGAAGCAGATACTTTTTATTGGTAAATCAATACTTCTACCATTAGGATTTTTATTTTCTTCATCATAAAAAAGTATACGGTATTCGTCTTCATATTCCCATTCTTTAGATTTTATAGTGAATAATTCTATGATCTGATTTAATTGTTTATTATCTATTATAACACTATTTATAGATTTTTTTTGTTTATTTATAAATGTATCATATGATATTATTATTTCATTATAACTAATTTTATTATAACTAATTTTATTAATTAAAATGTTATTATTATTTTCATTATTGGTTTTAAGGAATAAATAATAGAAATAAAAAAGAAAGATAATAGAGGCAGAGCTAGACCAAACACTGAAAGTACTAGAGTTGGAGCTAGCAGAAAAAAGAAAGATGATAAGGATAAAAGCCAAGCTATAGAGTGTCATTCAGATTGGAATGAAGAAGAGAATAAAATACTTGAAGAAGTTCCAAAAAAGAAGGAATATGACAATATGCTAGAAAATGTGCTTTAGTCAAATTTTGTAAAAATGTATCATTTGAAAATGTATATATAAGGGATAATGAATATACTGTAAGTAATGACTGCACAAAATTTAAAGATGTTATATTTAATTCTAATGTTAATTTTACAGGTTTTAGGATACAAACTTACATTTGGAAATACTATATTTAAATATATACCAATAAACTTAAAAACTACTATTGGAATAGGGCGTTTGAAAGAATTTAATGATGAAGTTATAAAAATAAATAATGCTGATTATGATAATTAATTTATTTTAATTTTTAGTTATATATTTAATTATCTGGTATACTATATCAACATTAACAGCATTACCTAATGCTTTAAATGCTTTTGAATAATCTTCTGGTAAAATAAAATTATTTGGGAAAGATTGTAATGTTAATGCTTCTTCTGTAGTTATATATCTAAAATTATTTCCATCACTAGATACTATAGGTATCTGTGTTAAATTAATAGATACTAAAGATGGAAATCTATCTTTTTTACTGACTCTAATACCTGATGGTCTAAATTGTATTATATAGTCATGCAGATTTCTGGAATCATTATTTTTTATGTTCCATTCTAATTTCTGATGACTTAAACTTAATTTACTTAATTCATTTATATATTTAGAGAATACCTTATTATTTTTTAAACAATAATTTCTACTATTTTTTATAAATCTTATTTTCCAATTTGGAAATTTTTCAGAATTAGTTCTAGAATATTTAGGGAGTAAATTTATTTGTTCATTTTTTATTAAATCTTTTAAACTAGCACCATATATTCCATTATAATTGTTTAGTTCTGAACTCGAATATTTTATAGTAGCTTTATCTATAAATGGATATGTAGCCATATATTCTGTACTCCATAATGGACTACAAATATTTTCATCTTTTGGTAATTCATTAATAATATTTTGCCATAACTTTAATATCGATAATTTGCTTTCTTCGACATACTTTATATTATGACATTTAATTTTATAAAAATTCTTCTTTACTTTTTTGTATTCTAATTTATTAATATCTTTTATTATAGAATTAGTTATTTTTTGACCAATTATAAATATTCTAGGTCTATGTTGTGGTATACCTAATTGATCTGGAGATACTATAATATATTGTATATTGTATAAACTTTCTACTTTGTTAGTAAAATCTTTTTTTAATTTAGATTTACCAAATCTTTCTACATTTTCTAATATAAAAAAAGATGGTTTATGATTTAATATTATTTTTTCAACATAATTTAACAATAACCCTCTTGCATCTTCTGTTTCTTTTCTTTCACCAGCTTTAGAAAAAGGTTGGCATGGAAATCCTGAACATAGAATATCATGTTCAGGAATATCTTTTAAACTAATATTTGATATATCTCCATAAGGAATAATACCAAAATTTTTATTATATGTATCTTGCAAAATAGTATCTATTTCAGAAGCAAAAACACATTCATATCCTAATTTATTTAATGCTAAATGAAATCCACCTATACCTGCAAATAAATCTATAAATTTCATTTAATCCACTCATATTTTTGAATAATATCATAAGTTTCTTTATATTGTTCTTTTAATTTAGTTTCATCTATAAATTGAAGTAAACAAATTCTATCAAATATTTCTCCAGCATCCCCTAACTTCGTACCACCTAATTGATGATTTTCTCTTATAAAATACAAATGAGGGATAGAAATCATTTTTGAATGAGTATATAAAGAACCTATATATTCTTTCCAATGATCTATATTAATATCTTTATCTTTTTTTTTATAATTTTTTCCAGCAGCACACTGAACTAATATTATATGCCCTCTCAAAGCATTTTTATGTGTTTTTCTATATGCTATTAAATCTACTCCTGCATCTTGTGCATTTTCATCAAGTCTATTTAAACCATTAAAATGTATTCCTAACTCATTACATATTTTTTCAAGTTCATTTCTTACATTTTCTATTCTTTTTATACTATAGTCTGGTCTACTTTTTTTTAATGCTACTTCTGTTATATGTTCAAAATATTTTCCAAAATCATCTGAAGTTATATTTTTTTCCTTATCTGGACCAGCACCATTTTTTGCAAGATATAAAGAAAATAAATAGGATTTATTTGGTATATCCTTTACATTATATTCCAATATATCATCTTTAAAATTAAATGGTAATTTATAATCAAAAACTTTTATCAAATTATCTAATTCTTTTTTTAGCTGATCTTTTTTTAATTCAATATCAGATAAGAATATATTTTCTTCGTCTTCTTCATTAAAACTATTTAAATCTTCATTAGCCTCAAATTCACTAGTACTGTAAATATCTAAATCTATAATCAAATCATCAATAGTTTTAAATAAATTATTTTTACTTCTATATATCAACAATTCTAATTCTAATATTTTTTCATCATTTAAAATATCAAATTTTGGCATTTTTTTATCCAGATTTAATTATTAGTAGATACTATATTTTTTATGTTATCACAATATCTATTTATTTCTTCTATTGTTTTATCACTCAAATTATTTTTCTTATCTTTATAAATATACATTAATTGATTTATTTTATTATAAGTTTCTTCAAATCTAACTACTAGATTAGAATCAACAGCTATTCTATTATAAGCTTCTACTAATAAATTAGGTAATTCAGAATTGGCATCTGTTCTAATTTTTAAATAATTTGTTGCTTCATTATCAGCAAGTATAGCTGATAATGATACAGGATTAGTTTTTCCGCCTGTTATTTGTCTTGAATCTGAAATAATTTTATAATCAGATAACCATAAACACAAATAGAGCATATTATCATATTCTTTACTACCTTTCTCATATTTTCTTACATTATAATCTATAGTATCCCATTTATCATTAATATTTAAAAAATTCCTTATATTGCTTTGTCCTAATGCTAAATTTAAAAGAGAGAATTTATTTTCAAATAAATTTTCTAAATCATTTCTTCGATTTTCCTCTGATTCTATTAAATATTCTAACCAAAAATATGAATATATTAATGCTCCTATTGTATTAGTTTTACTACCTATAATTTTAGTAACATTTTTTATATTATTTTCTTTTTTATATAAACGAATTGCAAACTCTGCTTTTTCCTTAGCATCCCATTTCTTAATACCGCTTATATGTCTAACAGCTAATGCATTTTCTATATCTTCTTTTTTATCAAATATATAACATGGTAACTCTTTAATTTCTTGATTTTTATATGGAGACAATTTATCTGCAAAAAAAGAATCATTTTTATATTTTTTATCAGTTAATAACATAACAGCAGATAATCTACGGTTACCTTCAACTACAATATATTTATCATTTTCATCATCTTTTTTTACTACCATTAATGGTTCTGCTGGAATAAAACCATTTTGATCTATTGATATTATTAAATCCTCTAAAGAAAAACTTTTCCACATTCCTTTTAAAATATCATAATCATCTTTATTCCTATCTTTTTTTGCTATTCTTGGATTTTCTTTATCTAATTCAAGTTTATCTATAGAAATAAATTTATATAGTTCTTCTTGTCTATCTTTTTCCATAAAAATTATACCCAATATTATTATTTTTGTATTATATTAAAGAATTGCATTTTTGTCAAAAAATATATTTTTATTATCGGTTTCTTATATAAACTATTGACAAAATATAAAATATTAATTATACTATAGAATATAACTAATATTTCAGGAATATAATAATGATAAACATCATTTTTTTGCAATTATTAAAATTAACTTTAAAACAACTATTATTATCTTATGAAAAGATAATAATAGAAAAAGATAGAGAGAATTTTAATATAAAAATAAATGATACAGACAATATATCTTTTAAATTATCTTCTGAATATATTAAAGATATTAATAACGAAAGGGATATAAAAAAAGAAGATATATTAAAAATGAGAAATGAAGGAATGACTCAAGTTTCTATAGCTTCTATAACAGGTTTATCACAATCTTATATTTCTAAAGTATTAAAAGAAAAAAACAAGGAGAATTAAATGAATAGTATTAATAAAGCACATATACATATAAAAGAAGTTGCTCAAACAGAAATAAAAGCAAAAGAAGAAAAAGAAGTTGCTCAAGCAGAAATAGAGGTAGTGAATGAAAACAATGTTAATCAAATACTCAAACCTATAGATATTAATAATCTAGTAAATAATGTATCTAAATTAACTCCTGAAATAATAAAAGGAAGTAAAAATGACCAAATATTTCAAGCTTATATGGGTGGTTTCAAAAATGCCAAAACTTATAAAGAGAAAGAATTATTATCTAAGACTGTGTTAAAATTCCAAAAAGAAGCAAATACTCATCAAAGGATTATTATTTCTTCTTTTTCGAGACCTTTATGTGTTGGAGTTGGAATTGGAGTTGGAATTGGTATTGTAGCTTTAGTTAGAATTGCAATATGTGATAACAAAAAATAAATTAAAGACTTTAGTAATTCTGTTGCGATAACAGTAATTATCGCAACTAAAATATTATTCTACTTCCAAACTTTTTAAGTATATTCCTGTTATAGCTATACTGCTATGATTTAATGCCTGTCTAATAAACTCTATATCTTTAGTTTGTTTATATAAAGTAACAGCAAAATAATGGCTTATATCATGTATAGAGTAGGCGGCTTTTATTTTGCCTTGATTATATAAACGCTTTGAACTCCTATAAAAAATATTTCTTATCACTTCAGAGCTTTTGTTTTTGAAAGGATTATTAAAAGAAAGATTATTCTGTTTTAATAATTTAATAACTTTGTCAGTAACTTTCCAGCTTATTTCTTTCCCTTTTGAATAAGAATAATATTTAAACGAATGTGTCCCTGTAGGATTGTTTCTAATTTCTAAATTAGTCAAAGCACCAACACGCACACCACATTCCATTATAAAAATGACGGCCACTTTTATAAGAGGATCTGATATATCTTTAATTATTAATTCAATTTCTTTTTTAGTTGGTACTTCAAGTCTTTTTTTATTTTTCACAGGTGGACGAGTTTTTGTACCTCGAAAAGGATTTTTCATAAATGGATATCTTCTTTCTAAAAATGAAAAGAAAGAAGAACAGGAAGAAACTAATGCACGTACACTTAAATTAGAAAGCTCGCTTGAATTGACTTCAGTTATAAAATCATCAGCTTCTCTTGCTTTAATAAATAAAATATTTTTATTATTCATACGGCAATACTCTTCTAATTTATTAAGTCCGTTTTTATACTGTCTTTTTGTGTGATTGCTTTTTGTTTTTGAACATTGCTTAAAAAAGTTTTCTTTCTCTGTTTCATAATCTATCTGTTTAATAAGCTGCTCTTCTTTCATATAGTCAAGTATATTCAAGTAGTTAGCTTGTTTTACTAAAATAGCAGCTTGCTCTTGACTTATTATATTATTATTTTGTGATATTAATT